>NZ_JBAHUR010000007.1 GCF_036689815.1 Magnetovibrio sp. PR-2
CTTGATGTTTCTTATGGTTGAGTTACTATTCTGTCACTTAATCAAAAAGAGAGTGGCGATATGTGGTTACGTGTGGGGCTGAGTGCGCTGGTCGCAGTGGTGATGTTTTTTACGCCTCCTGACAAAGTGCATGCTAACGAAACCATTGAAGTTCTTCAGACTTACTATACTGCGCCCGATCCCAATGTGGCGCTGCGCCTTCTTAAAGATTTTGATGCTGGCATGTTCCGAGACGCAAGGCGTTACACAAGTGTGATTGTTGGGTTTTGTGCGGCTATCTTTCGCGAGCAGCCAGAATATATCGCATCCTTCACACTCTCTTTTGAACGCCAAGACACTCAACTTCTTGTCGGCTATGCACTGACGATGGCGGGAAAACGTGATCTTGCCGTCGACTATCTTCAACAATCAAATATCAATGAAGCCTTGATTGCGGAGCTCAAATTTCTCCCTCAGGATATCAAGGCGTTTCATCTGACCGTTCCCGTACATTTGGATTTTTTACTGGGGGCTAGTTACGCCACGGGAGATGGTGAATATATAAACCGCATTCTTGATTACGTTGCGGTTTGGTTGGATGCAGACGTGTTCCCTTCGGACGATGTGATGAAAATCGTTGGCCTGTTGATGGGCAAACAACCCTCCAGAAAAATCAAAGAGGTCTTGAGCCAACACAAACAGGTGTATCGCACCAACCTGTATATGACCGCAGCGGGAATATATTACGTTGGGCAAAACAGTGCGAAGCACAAATTTATGCAGCAAACGTTGTTCCAAAGAATAGCCTCTGCGCCCCGTTCTGCTCTGAGCAACGTATTCACGAAGTACCGGATGGTGTCTGATTTGGAATTTTCTGCGCCACAATTGCCGCATGTCTCGACTTATAAGATCGGGGACATCGAGTTTTTTGTCTATTTGACGCAAAACTATGATGGCGCGCGGGAGGCGGTCGCTGATCGTAACTTTCGTGGATTGTCGAAATACGTAGCTTCCCAATTCACGTCTTCGGACAATTTGGTCGTGGTCTTTGATTTTATTATTCGAGAAGAAATTTATGGTGAGATCAGTCTTCAAATTACAGAGCCATCGGGCTTCGTGAATGAACAACGACCATTCCCCATAGATGGGAAAGGGTATAAGACGGTCGCGCTTGAATTGTTTAAACTGATCTCAACCACACCTGGCCCATATACCATTGCCGGGACCTACAGTACGACTGACGGACGCCAAATCAAGTTCTCCAAAAAGTTTGTCATCACGGGAAAATAAGTTTTGGCCCAATGGGGGCAAACCGTTTTATCCGTTAATTTTAGTGAAGCTTGAAATGTATATTACGGCCTTTTTTTCGACAAATTGACAGCTATACTGTTTATCATGTGAATTAAAACAAATACGCGGTGATGGCTGTGAAATTCAACAAGGTGTTCCCCTTGGCTGTGGTGGCTGTTTTGGTTGGTGGCGGTGTTGTTGTTGCGACGAAAAGCAATCTGAACACGCAACCCAACACCACGGTGAACGTTGTCGTTCCAGAGCTGTCGGCCAAAGCGCGCATCGGGCAAACCAAATTCAATCAAAATTGCGTCGAGTGCCATGGGGCAGATGCTGGGGGAAGTGAGAAGGGGCCACCGCTGATCCACCGTTATTATGAACCGAACCACCACGCTGACGGAGCCTTTTTCTTAGCTGCCCAACGTGGTGTGCGCGCCCACCACTGGCCCTATGGCGACATGCCGCCGCAGCCGCATATGAGTACGGTTGACATGGCTGCCATCGTGCAATACGTCCGTGAACTGCAAAAGCACAACGGAATTTTTTAATCTCCTTTGGGAAAGAAATATGTTTATCAAACGCAGCTCTCTTTTGGTCCTTCTTTCGGTCCTCGTGGCCGTTCCGGTTATCGCCAGTGCACACAGTGGCGCAACCGGCGTGGTCAAGGAACGCATGGAGCACATGAAAGCCATGGGCGCGTCCATGAAAACGTTAGGGAAAATGGTTGGGGGGCAAGTTCCCTTTGATTCCGCTGAGGTGTCAAAAATCGCAGATCTGTTTGCCGCAGGCAGTGGGGAAGCCATGACTAAGCTGTTTCCCGAAGGCTCACCCCCCCATCCCAGCGAAGCAAAAGCTGAGATTTGGCAGAAGTGGGATAAGTTTCAACACTTGGCGGACGAGCTCAAAGCCCAAGCGGAAACCTTGTCCATGACGGCGAAGGGCTCGCCGATGATACGCACGCCTCAATCGTTTAATGGCGCTGGCAAAAGCAAGGCCTTAGGCGGCGCAGACGTGATGGAGGGGGGACCTGTGCAGATGCCGCCACAAATGGCCGTGCGCATGAATTTCATGCATTTGTCCAGCGTGTGCAAAAGCTGCCATACCGAATTTCGTGAAAAGAAGGCTGAGTGATCAGACTTCCCTTGCAATTCAAGGGTTTAAAGCGGAACGTAATTCACGTATAACCATGGTTGTCTAGTCCCATACACCGTTTGATTTTTTTGGCCTGTCCATGAGCACCGAGCACTGCCTGTCTTTTTTTATTGTTGATGACGATCCCAATCTGGTTGAGTTGGTGAGCGTGATTTTGCAGGCGGCTGGGCACAAGGTGGCCTCCAGCCTATCAAGCGTCGAAGCTTTAGAACGCATAGAGGCACAAAAACCCGACGTCGTTATCGCCGATATCATGTTGCCGGAGATGGACGGCTTTCAGCTTTGCAAGCGCGTCAAATCCAATCCAGATTTATCCGCCACCCAGGTGGTGATGTTGTCGGCGAAAGCTTATGACTTCGACAAAGCCTATGCCACCAAAATGGGCGCAGACGGCTACATCGTTAAACCGTTCAATCCCGAAACCTTGGCCGATGAAATGATGGCCATCGTTTCGTCCGGCATGACGGTGCGGTACTGGGGTGTGCGCGGCACGCTTCCTGTGCCCGGTGAGGACACGTTGCGCTATGGCGGGAACACGTCGTGCGTCAGCATCGAAGTGCCCAATAAGCCCATGCTGATCTTCGACGCCGGAACAGGCATCAAGAAGCTGTCGGATTACATCTTTGAAAACGTCAAAGGCAAGATCACGGCCAAGGTCTTTATTTCGCACCCGCATTGGGACCATATCAATGCGCTTCCGTTTTTTGGACCGATGTATGTGCCCGGCAACGAGTTTGAGATTTTGGGCACGCGTCATGGCGACACCAGCATGCGCGAATTGATCAGCGCGCAGATGGACGGCATCTATTTTCCCATCACCATTCGTGAGTTTGGTGCGCGGGTGTATTTCCGCGATCTGGGCGAAGAAACACTGCAAGTGAACGGCATGACGGTGAAAACCATGCTGTTGAACCATCCTGGCAATTGTCTGGGTTACCGGGTCGAGCTTGCAGGCAAAGTGGTTTGCTACATCACCGACCACGAATTGTTCTTGGACGACAATCCCATGTACAACCCTGGCTATGTCGATCACCTAATCGCGTTTTGCCACGGGGCGGATATTCTGATCACCGACACCACGTATGCGGATGAAGACTATCCGTCAAAGGTCACGTGGGGCCATTCGAGTGTTGGCCAAGTGGTGGGCTTGGCCCATCGCGCAGAGGTCAAAACACTGCATCTGTTTCACCACGATCCAGACCAAGACGACAGCGCGATTGATGCAAAGTTGAGCCAAGCGCAGCGCAAACTCGATCAGTTGGGTTCTTCGACCAAAGTCGCTGCGCCAGCTGAAGGCGACAGCATCTCTCTTTAAGCGATTTCGGCGTCTTCCACGCCGTGTGCGGTTTCCACGTCAAGACGGCGGGGTGTGGTGCGCTCTGCGGGGAAGTGCACGCTGACATGCGTGCCGCTGCCTTTGTGGCTTTTGATTTGGAAGTTTCCGCCGTGCAAATCAACCAAACCTTTGCACAAGGGCAGGCCTAGCCCTGTGCCCTGTTCCGTGCGCGAAAAGACACTGTCGACTTGTCCGAACATGGACATGGCGTGCTCCAGTTCTTGCGCATCCATGCCTATGCCCGTGTCGGATATGGAAAACCCGATGCCGCCCGAAAGGGTTTGATAAAAATCCAATTCAACAGTGCCGCCTTTCGGCGTGAATTTTATGGCGTTGGTGAGCAAGTTGATCAGAATTTGCTTCACGCGCCGCTCGTCAGCGCCCAGCTTGGGGAAGGGGGTGGTGATGTGGTGCAATAGTCGAATGCCCTTTGTCGTAGCGTGGGGCATGACGATGCGCAACACCCGCCCCGCGACCTCTTTCATGTCGATCAGGTCTTCATGAAGTTCGATCTTGCCGACCTCAAGTGCGGAGACATCCAAGATGTCGTTGATCAGCTCCAACAAATGATTGCCCGAATGATGGATGTCGTCGATGTATTCGCGTTGTTTGGGATTGGTGAGCTGTCCAAACACTTCAGTGCGTAACATGTTGGAAAAGCCGATGATGGCATTTAAGGGCGTGCGCAACTCGTGGCTCATATTGGCGAGAAACTCGCTCTTTGCACGGTTGGCGTTTTCCAGTTCGGTCTTGGAGTGCAGCAACCGGGCTTCGGTTTGTTTATGGCGTTCAAGTTCGCGCGACAATTCCCGCGTGCGGATGTCGATGCGCATTTCTAAGTGATCGTTGAGCTGCTCCAAGCTTTTGTGTGCATTGGACAGCTCTTCACGGTCACGCCGGGATGCGGCCAGATGGGTCACCAGTTCGTGATTGGACTGGGTCAGCTCATTGAGCGATTGGCGCAGCTGGCCTTCTAAGGGGCGGAATATGAAATAGGCTTCGATGCCCAAGATGCTCAACGTGACAATCCACAAGATCGTTTCAATGCGCTTGATCCGGTCGATGGCCTGACGACTGACATTTTCATATTCATCACTGGCGGCAGTGAACATGGCGTCTAAGACGTATGGGCCGTATTGCTGCAAAAACACCAGCGATCCGGTGTTGTGCTTCAGCTCCGACTGGGGCATGTCGTAGATGGTCCGTGCATGGTCAAGGTAGCGCTCCAAGGCCATATCAAGCCCAACTGTCGGGTCGAAGTAGATGGCTTTGAGAATGTCGGTTTGAATGCGCGGGATGCCGCTTTCCTCATCCCCCAACAGCAGTATCTTGTGCGAAGCTTTGAGCTTCGAGATGGCACGCCCCAACTGCGATTTTGCAATTTGAAACTCTTCTTCGTCGTGGGTGTGCACCATCAGCGCGGAAAAGTGCGAGATCCGCTCCGACAAACCGTTCTGGTTTCCAGCAATGGTCATCAGATGCGAATAGTTGCGCTGGTGATCGACAACGGCTTGCATGCTCAACCACGTGCCTGTCGCCAGCATGGCGATGGCGCTCAAAGCAATGATGTAGCGGTTGCGAAGGCGCTTGACGTCTTTAAATTCAGCCATGAGGCCCCAGCACAAAAATGAGCACAAACGATAGAGGTTGGGCACGTCAATTCGGGCGCCATCATAGGTTCGGGAGATGTCAGTTCTGTGTAGCTTTTTTGTCAGTGAGGCTGGTACTTGTGGGTAAGGTGGTTTTCGGGATGTATGGAATCAACAAAAACGGTTCGATTTAGGTCGAACCGCTTTTGTTGTGAATTCTCAATTAGCCTAGAGGTTGGTTTGAGATTAACTCAGCATATAAAGTATCGAGGTCATCAGATCTGACGCTCGCTAAGTTATGTTGATCCAAAAACGAGTTGATAAACGCTTTTGTAACCCTACCCATGACGCCGTCTGGCTTTATGGCTTTATATGTTTTACCGCGAACACGAATCGGGCCTAAATCATACTTTGTCAAAAGACGCTGAATTTCCATAACCTTACTAGCGTTAGATTTTTGTCCGAAGGATTTCATCATTGATTTCATGATGTTCGGATCCGCCTTCGCAGATCCAAAACCGCGCCAGTAGGGGAGATCATAATATTTCCCCATGAGCTCCAGCACGGACAACTCAACCAAGTTCCGCACGGCTTGGTGTAGGCCCTGGCTGGTTTTTAAGCGACCATTGCCGCCAACACCCGACCCATATACCAAAAAACCAAGTTGGTTCGATCCCCTCACTTCATAGACATAGATGGTATTGGTCGCTTGAATGCCAGGAACGTATGCTTGGGTTGCATAGTCTAGGAGGTGCAGGTCAATGGTGACGCGGGTGAAGCTTTCGCTATCTGCAACTTCGCCTCCTGCATCGGTTTCTCCACCACCGCCACCTAATATGATATCAACGTTGAATCCGCTGTTTTTTGTCTCGACGTCTTTGTCGTATTCGGTAATCGATCCTGCAATGACGACGTTTGGCAAAACGCGGTTCATGTTCGCATTACCGGTGTTGAGTTCGTTTTGGTAGTAGCTAGGGTCATAGCCAACGTAAACAAGGCGTTGCCCTGCCATACGGTTGACACTAGACGCGACCATGTTCGTTACATCAACGGGGAGCTCGCCACCACCTGCGGTATTGCCAATCGGTTTAGATTGCACAACAGTCATGTAATCAACGTTGTTGTTGATTTGGTTGCCTAATGTATCCAAGGCATCGCCGTAAATCGTCGTCCGTGTGAAGGCGAAACGGCTTTCGTTCATTTTTTTCTTCTGGCCTAGGTCGAGCTCAGGAATCATGATATTTGCGTTGCAGGCACTTACGCTTAACGCAGCCAATGTCATAAGGCCGAGTGCTTTTGCGCGAAGAATTTGTTTAGCGGACATTGACATTCCCTTGGACGGTTACGCTGTTTCTTAAAGTGTTTATACGGGCATTGCCGTGTGTTTTGATGTTACCGGTGTTGATTTGCCCACCGGAACTGCTCAGGTCGCCACTGACTTGTGTTCGATTGTCAACACTGTTCAAGGTGTTTGCGCCATTGATTGTGACCTCACCAATCGAAACGGATTTGTTTTGCAGGTTCAGATTTCGATCAATAACGGTTCGGTTATAGACGTCCCTGACGTGAGAACGTTTTCCGACATTAATATTACCGACTTTGGCAGCGTCTTCAGGCTTCGCGCGGCGATCAACACGGGTATATTGATAGACAACGGTACCATTTGCCGTGAACCCCCGGCTGGAGCGGTTTTTAATCTTTTTCAGCTGGTAGATGCCTTCGGGCGTTGCATCACCCGCGTGTAGTGTTTGGGGCAACGTCAAGACAAACGCGAACACACCGACCCAGATGCCATGCAAAAATCTGGCGTTCATGATCATACTCCTCAGCCACGCCAGTACCCCGCCGAAGCGGTGATACCGTGTGTTATTGGGAAGTGAAATTGCCCATATTCAAGTGGCTGTTGTTACTAGCGTTGATGGTGCCACGCACAGTGTTTTCTGTGGTGATTATTGCCGTCGAACCTTTGAGGTTTTGGACGTTGACATTGCCAAGGTTTGCAGACGAATTGTTGCGAATGTTCATAGATTGCGTCGAGTTGGTTGTTGTGATCTTGAGATCTTTCAGCTTGGTATTTTGCAAGCTGACATTTCCAAGGTTGGCTTGGGAATTGTTGTTGAGGTTGACGCTGCCCGACACGGTGTTTTGCTGCGTCACTTCCAGGTTTTCGATTTCGTTACTGGTGTGCAGAGCCCTCGCGCCCGCTTTCCCCCCTGCAGAAATCACATCACTGAGGGCTTGCCCGCCGCTGTTGACGACTTTCTGGCCAGCTTGAGAAGTCGCATTTGCCACTTTCGCGATGTTCGTGAGGGTTTTCCCCAACTCTTTCAGGTTGGAATTGGATTGGGCGGATTGGGCGTGGGCAATATTGGCCTGAGATAGGATAAGACCTAACGCCGTCGTGGTCATCAGAAGCATTTTGTGCATGATTGAGACTCCCTCAATAAGAGTATAGTTAATAAAGTACTACCAAAATGCATGCTACACATAGGGTGTGTTGAAATCAACATGCTATTTTAAGTAGATTTGAGGGGGCCGCATATGGCCTCATTTCAATAAAAATCATTGGGGAAGTCAGTTTTAGCCAGATACTTGGATGGGTTAAACCTATTGACGGCGGCGGGCTTGAGGGGTTAAATCCTTCTCACGGCTTTCTGCCGAAGACCAGTAGACGCCGAAGACCAGTAGACAAGGGTTTTGAGACATGACGGCACACGTTGCCAGCGCGAAAACGATCCAAGAGGCTGACATTCAGCGCTCTTTGCGTGCGCGTGCCCTCGATCTGCTGCTCCTGAACGGGAACCTGCTCCTAAGGAACCCCTAACACCTACGTCGTACATATGCCGATGGTGTTTAGGGGTGAAAAAAACTGCAATCTCAAAGGGTTGAGGTTGATCACACCTTACAAAGCAGACCCGAAGGAAAAGACATCATGACATCCCAAGATAAAAACCGCGTCGTCATTTTTGACACCACCTTGCGCGACGGCGAACAGTCGCCCGGCGCATCCATGAACTTGGACGAAAAGATCCGCATTGCCACCGTTTTGGAAGAAATGGGTGTGGATGTGATCGAAGCCGGTTTCCCCATTGCGTCCGAAGGCGACTTCGAAGCGGTGAACGAAATCGCCAAAATCGTCAAGAATTCCACCGTGTGTGGTTTGGCCCGTGCCACGAAGATGGATATCGAACGCTGCGCCGAAGCCATCAAACCGGCCCCGCGCCAACGCATCCACACGTTCATTTCCACCTCGCCCTTGCACATGAAGTACAAATTGCAGATGGAACCGGACGCTGTGTTTGAAAAGGTCAAGGAAAGTGTGACTTTGGCGCGCAACTTGACCGATGACGTGGAATGGTCCGCCGAAGACGGATCGCGCACGGAACGCGAATTTTTGGCGCGCTGCGTCGAAGCCGCCATTGCGTCCGGTGCCGGCACCATCAACATTCCCGACACCGTCGGCTATACCATGCCGCACGAATATTCGGACTTGATCGACTATTTGTTCAACACCGTGCCCAATATTGATAAGGCCATTATCTCGGTCCACTGTCATAACGATTTGGGCTTGGCGGTGGCGAACTCCTTAGCGGCTGTTGGTGCCGGAGCGCGTCAAGTGGAGTGCACCATCAATGGCTTGGGCGAGCGGGCAGGCAACGCGGCGATGGAAGAAGTTGTCATGGCCTTGCGCACGCGTCAGGACTTGATGCCGTACACCACGGGCGTGGTCACGGAAAACATCACCAAGGCGTCGCGCTTGGTGTCCGCCATCACCGGGTTCACCGTGCAGCCCAACAAAGCCATTGTCGGCAAAAATGCCTTCGCGCACGAAAGTGGCATTCATCAAGACGGCATGTTGAAGCACGCGGGCACCTACGAGATCATGACCCCCGAATCGGTCGGGCTCAATCAATCGAAATTGGTTCTGGGCAAACACTCGGGCCGCCATGCCTTCAAAGAGAAACTGAAGGGCTTGGGCTACGATTTGGGCGACAGCGCCGTCGAAGATGCGTTCAAACGCTTCAAAGACTTGGCCGATAAGAAAAAGGACGTGTTCGACGAAGACATCATGGCCTTGGTCGATGACGAGATTTTGCGCGTCAATGACCGCTTGCAGATGGTTGCGTTGGAGATCTTGTGCGGCACAAAGCACAATCCGCCCCAATCCAAGTTGGAGATGATTATCGATGGTGAATCAAAGACTTGTGAGTCTACCGGCGACGGCCCCGTGGACGCTGCATTCAATGCTGTGAAGGAATTGTTCCCCCACGGCGCGCGTTTGCAGCTCTACCAAGTTCACGCGGTTACCCAGGGCACCGACGCCCAAGCCGAGGTTACGGTTCGTTTGGAAGAAGACGGTCGGACTGTAAATGGTCAGGCTGCAGACACCGACACCATGGTCGCCAGCGTAAAAGCCTACATCAACGCGTTGAACAAATTGTTGGTGAAACGCGAAAAAACAGCGCCTTCTGCGCTTTCGGCCTAGCTTTCTCAAGCTTGGATTGAGTATAAATAGAGGGCCAGTGAGCGATTCGCTGGCTCTCTTTTTATTTGGCTTTCACTGTGACCCGCATGTGCAGGGGGAAACTCGGGGGAAGCTTGTTACATTTGCGGGGTTTAGCAACCAATGCTTTCGAAACTATTTGGCTTCCTGTCTGCCGATATGGCCATCGACTTGGGCACCGCCAACACGTTGGTGTATGTCAAAGGTAAAGGGATCGTCTTGAACGAACCTTCTGTGGTCGCCATCACTGAATCCAAGGGCAAGAAACAAGTTCTCGCCGTCGGTAACGAAGCCAAGCAGATGCTGGGCCGTACTCCGGGCGACATCAGCGCCATTCGCCCTTTGCGCGACGGCGTGATCGCCGACTTCGAAGTGGCCGAGCAGATGATCAAATACTTCATCCGCAAAGTTCACAACCGCCGCACCTTCGCCAGCCCCATGGTCGTGGTTTGTGTTCCGTCCGGCTCCACTGCCGTTGAACGACGCGCCATTCAAGAAAGCGCGGAAAGTGCGGGTGCGCGCAAAGTCTTTTTGATTGAAGAGCCCATGGCAGCTGCCATTGGTGCAGGCCTTCCGGTGACCGAGCCCACGGGCTCCATGGTCGTTGACATCGGCGGCGGCACGACAGAAGTCGCGGTTCTGTCCTTGGGCGGTATCGTTTATGCGCGCTCCGTTCGTGTGGGTGGCGATAAAATGGACGAAGCCATCATTGCTTACATCCGCCGCAACCATAACCTTTTGGTCGGTGAAGCCTCTGCTGCACGGATCAAGGAAACCATCGGTTCGGCGTGCCCGCCCGAAGACGGCGAAGGCCGCACCATGGAAATCAAAGGTCGCGATTTGATGAACGGTGTGCCGAAGGAAATCGTCATTTCCGAACGCCAAATTGCCGAAAGCTTGGCCGAACCTGTCGGTGCCATCATAGAGGCTGTGAAGGTCGCGTTGGAACACACCGCACCGGAACTGGCCGCCGATATTGTCGACAAAGGCATCGTGCTCACCGGTGGTGGCGGGTTGCTGGGCAACATCGATCACGTCTTGCGCCATGCTACGGGTCTGCCTGTGTCCATCGCTGACGACCCGCTGTCGTGTGTTGTGATGGGAACGGGCCGCGCGCTGGAAGAAATGAAGAAGCTGCGCAACGTGCTCACCACCATGTACTGATCCATTTCAGTTTGACTGAGAGCAAAACGCCCGCAGAGCATCTGTGGGCGTTTTGTCGCTTGTGGCGAAAACCGCAGAATTCTCACGCTTTTTGTTGTTTTGGCGTAAAAACTATATTAACCATGTAGCAGGCATAGTATCCGTCTGAAATTGGGTCAGACGGGTCGGATGGGCCCGTGCCCAATCAACAGTCCGGGGGAACCGGACGCAGGGGTTCGTAAGGAATTGCGTTGAGCAATCGACACAACCACGTTCATCATCTTGCGCACGCCGAAAAGGGCGTCGCTGGCCGCGTCGGGTACCTGGTGCTGGTGCTGGCGGCGTTTGCCCTGATGCTGTTGGGCAAGGCCGATGTCTTGGTGATGGAACGTGTTCGGGCGTCCATCGCAGACGCTGTGGCCCCGGTCCTGGATGTGTTGTCCCGTCCTGCTGCGACGGCAGACAACATGGTCGATCAATTTAATGAATTGTCAGCGCTGCGCGATGAAAACACCCGCCTGCGTATGGAAAACGAACGCCTGATCGAATGGCAAGCCTCGGCGCGCAAGCTGTCGTCGGAAAACCTTCAGCTCAAATCCTTATTGAATTTTGCACCCGGGGCAGAGCCGGGCTTTATTACAGGTCGGGTCATCGCCGATAGTGGCGGTGCGTTTGTGCATTCTCTTTTGCTCAATGCGGGTTCGCGCCAAAATGTGGCTAAGGGCCAAGCCGTCGTCACGGGTGACGGTCTGGTGGGCCGGGTTCACGGCGTCGGTGCACGCTCTGCGCGTGTGTTGCTGCTGACCGACTTGAACTCCCGCATTCCTGTGGTGGTGGAAGCCAACCGCACGCGGGCGATTTTGGCGGGCAATAACTCCGACCGTCCGCGTTTGATCCACATGCTGCCGGGCGTCAGCGTTACGGTCGGCGATCGCATTGTGACGTCTGGTCACGGCGGAGCCTTCCCGCCGGGTATTCCGGTTGGTGTTGTTGCGCAGTCCAGCGAAAATGGTGTGTTGGTGAAACCGCACGTTCAACGGGATCGTTTGGAATACGTTCGTGTGGTCGATTACGGCCTGCAAGGCATTTTGGATGCCAACTCCGCCGTCGAAGGCGCAGGGTTCTCGAGATGAATCTAACGTTCTGGCAGCGCCTGGACTTGATTGTTCGTGGCATCACGCCGTTTGTGTTGACGTTGATGTTGGTTGTCCTGGGCCAAGTCCCGTTACATGTTCCGGGCTTTGCCGAAGTCGCACCCCTGCTGCCACTGATGGCGGTTTACCATTGGGCCATTTATCGTCCCGATTTGTTGCCCGCGATCGCCGTCTTTTTTGCAGGTTTGTTGCAAGACGCCTTGAGCGGCATGCCCTTCGGTGTGAACACGGCGGTGTTCGTGATCATGCACATGGTTGTGATTGGACAAAGCACGTTCTTTGTCGGTAAGTCCTTTTTGATTGTTTGGTTGGGCTTTGGCATGGTTGCCGCCGCCGCGACAATACTGACGTGGTTGCTTACGGCACTGTTCTTTTCCGCCTTTACGACGCCGGATGCAGCCTTTGCCCAATATGTGATTACGGTGGGCCTGTTCCCGATCTTGGCGTGGCTACAGGCACGATGGCAACAAACGGTTTTGGCACAGGTGTAAGGCGCACAGGGCAGATCGATGCATAGAGATTCGGAACGCCACAAACTCTTTTCCCGCCGGGCTTTGATGTTGGCCGGTGGCAAGACTGCGTTGCTGTCGGTCTTGGTCGGTCGCATGTACTATCTGCAAGTGGTGGAATCTGAACGCTATGTGACGTTGGCGGACGAAAACCGCATCAACTTGCGTCTGTTACCGCCGCCCCGTGGGCGCATCGTTGACCGCTTGGAACGCCCGATGGCGGACAACCAGCAAAACTACCGCGTGGTGATCATTCCCGAACAAGCCCAAGATGTGCACAAAACGTTGGACCGCTTGTCCTTGATCGTATCGCTGAGCGCTGGTGAGCGTCGGCGCATCATGCGTGAAGTCAAACGCAAGCGCGCCTTTGTGCCGATCACGGTTCGGGAAAACTTAGACTGGCGTGAAGTGGCCCGCATTGAAGTCAATACGCCGGACCTTCCGGGTGTGTTGATTGATGTCGGTCAAAGCCGGAGCTATTTACATGGACCGCAAACCGCGCATGTCTTGGGATATGTGGCGGCTGTTTCTGAAAAAGATCTAACGGGTGATCCATTGTTGGAGCTTCCCGGGTTTCGGATTGGGAAAGCCGGGGTTGAAAAAGTCTATGATTTGGCCTTGCGCGGTTCGGGGGGCAGCTCACAAGTCGAAGTCAATGCTTTGGGCCGTGTCATTCGTGAATTGAACCGTCAAGAAGGCCAGCCGGGCACCGAAGTCCGCCTGACCATTGATCGTGACCTGCAAAACTACATTGCCAACCGGGTTGGCAACGAAAGCGCCTCTATTGTGGTGATGGATGTGCATACCGGTGAAATCTTATCCCTGGTGTCGTCTCCGTCGTTCGATCCGAATTCGTTCAACAAGGGGCTCAGCCAGGCTGAATGGGAATCGCTCATCAGCAATCCAAAGGCGCCGCTGACCAATAAATCCATTGCCGGGCAATATGCGCCGGGGTCAACCTACAAGCCTATTGTCGCCTTGGCAGCCCTGGACAAGGGCGTGATCAATCCTGAAACTAAGATCCATTGCAGTGGCGTGACCAAGCTGGGCAATGCGGAGTTTCACTGCTGGAAAAAAGGTGGGCATGGGCCGCTGAATATGCGCGAAGCCATCGAACATTCGTGCGATGTCTATTTTTACGAAGTCGCCCGGCGCACGGGAATTGATCGCATCGCCGCCATGTCTCGACGCTTAGGCTTGGGCAATCCGTTGGGGCTCGACTTGCCGGGTGAAAAATCCGGATTGGTGCCCAGCGACAAATGGAAACGCGGCGCCATCGGTACGCCTTGGCAACTGGGTGAAACCCTGATCGCGGGGATTGGCCAAGGTTACATCTTGACCACGCCCTTGCAGCTTGCGGTAATGACGGCACGTTTGGTCAACGGTGGCCGGGCGGTCAAACCGCATTTGACCATGGATGTGGTGAGCGAAGAGGGCGTCCAGCCTTATCCGGATCAAGAAGCCGATCCGTTGGGGATCCCGACTGAGCATCTCAATATCGTCCTGGGCGGCATGCAAGACGTCGTCAATGCCCCGACCGGCACGGCCTTTCGGGCCCGCATTCAAGAAGAAGAATGGCGCATGGGTGGAAAAACCGGCACCGTTCAGGTGCGCCGGATCACCAAGGCCGAACGTGAAACAGGCGTCGTGAAAAATGAAGACTTGCCCTGGGAAGAGCGCGATCACGCCTTGTTTGTGGGCTATGCCCCGTTTGAAAGTCCGCGTTATGCGGTATCTGTTGTGGTTGAACATGGCGGCGGCGGGTCGAGCACGGCCGCACCTATTGCCCGCGATGTGTTGCGCGAAACGCAACGCCTCGCCGCATTGCGTGCCCCTGACCAAGAGGCACAAGCCTATTTGAAGAAACGTGAGGAGGGCTGAGATGTTGACGCACGACGGCATATTGTCTCAGCCCAAGGTGAGCATCGGTCACAAGCTTTTGCACCTGCACTGGATCTACGTGATTTTGCTGACGCTGACTGCCAGCATTGGATTTGCCATGCTGTTCAGTGCGGCAGGCGGTGACTTTGATCCATGGGCGTCGCGCCAAATGGTACGTTTTGGCATCGGCGTCGTTGGCATGATTATTGTGGCGGTCATCGATATCCGGTTTTGGCTGCGCTACGCCTACGGCTTCTATTTTGTCGTCTTGGCTTTGCTGGTGGCTGTTGAGATTGCTGGTTTTGTCGGCATGGGCGCGCAGCGCTGGATCAGCTTCGGTATCTTCAATGTGCAGCCGTCAGAGCTGATGAAAGTTGCCATGGTGCTTGCGTTGGCGCGCTATTTCCACGGCGGCAGCATCGAAGATGTCGGGCGCATATTTTTTCTGGTGCCGCCGTTGGTGATGGTGGTGGTGCCGGCCGTTTTGATTATTCGCCAACCGGATCTCGGCACCACATTGATGCTGGTGTTGGCCTCAGTCGCCATGTTCTTTGCCGCCGGCGTGCGCATGTGGAAGTTCATTTTGGCGGGCGTGATCGGTTTGATCAGTGCGCCTGTGGCGTGGTTTACGATTTTGCGCGATTACCAAAAGCAGCGCATTTTAACTTTTATCAATCCCGAAACCGATACTTTGGGATCGGGCTATCATATCATTCAGTCTAAAATCGCCTTGGGATCAGGGGGCATGTTCGGCAAGGGCTTTATGCAAGGCACGCAAAGTCACTTGAACTTTTTGCCGGAAAAACAAACGGACTTCATCTTCACCATGCTGGCCGAAGAGTTCGGCTTGGTTGGCGGATTGACCTTGGTGGCGCTGTACATTCTTTTGTTGGCGTATGGTTACGTCATCTCTATGTCGTCGCGCAATCACTTTGGCCGCTTGGTCGGCATTGGCGTGATTGTGACCTTCTTTTTGTACATCTTCATTAACATCGCCATGGTGATGGGCCTGATCCCGGTTGTGGGTGTACCGTTGCCGTTGGTGTCATACGGCGGCACGGCGATGCTGACGTTGTTGTTTGGCTTTGGTCTGTTACTGAACGTGCACATCCACCGCGAAATGACCATTGGGCGACGCGACAGTGGGGATGAGTTTTAGTATACTGACTGCGTGATGATCCCAACGTTGGGGGCGTATAGCTCAGTTGGTAGAGCAGCTGACTCTTAATCAGCGGGTCCACGGTTCGAGTCCGTGTACGCCCACCATTTACATCACGCTTTCAAAGTACGCGATGGTTTTCTTTAACCCGTCTTCCAACTTCACCTTCGGCTCCCACCCTAAATCAGCCTTGGCCTGAGCGATGTTGGGGCAACGCTGCATGGGGTCGTCGGTGGGCAAGTCTTTGAACGCGAGCTTGGATTTAGCCCCCGTCAAGTCGATGACTTTTTCAGCGAGCTCCTTAATCGTGAACTCACCGGGATTGCCTAGGTTTACAGGACCCGTCACGCCGTCTTTGTCCATCAATGCTAAAAATGCATCGATCAAATCGTCCACATAACAAAATGAGCGCGTTTGCAGTCCGTCGCCGTAAATCGTGATGTCTTCGCCGCGCAACGCCTGGATGATGAAATTAGACACCACGCGTCCGTCATTGGGGTGCATGCGCGGCCCATAGGTGTTGAAAATGCGCGCAACCCGGATGTCGAGACCGTATTGGCGGTGATAGTCGAAAAACAAGGTTTCCGCACAGCGTTTGCCTTCGTCATAACACGCGCGCGGGCCGATGGGATTGACGTTGCCCCAATAGTCCTCGGTCTGCGGGTGGATGGAGGGATCGCCGTAAACTTCGGATGTCGAGGCCTGAAAAATCTTCGCCTTGATGCGTTTGGCGAGGCCCAACATATTGATGGCGCCGTGTACGGAGGTTTTGGTCGTTTGCACGGGGTCGTGTTGGTAGTGAATGGGCGACGCGGGGCAGGCGAGATTATAAATCTCGTCCACCTCCACATACAGCGGGAAGGTCACATCGTGGCGCATTAGTTCGAACCGGGGTTCGTTGATCAAATGCAAGATGTTGTCTTTGGGCCCGGTGTAGAAATTATCCACACAGATCAGGTCGTGACCTTGTTCGTGTAGGCGGTCCAACAGGTGCGAGCCCAGAAAGCCTGCACCACCGGTGACCAAAATGCGTTTGCGATCAAAAATGCTGAGCGCCATGTGTCCTCCCTGAGTTGTTGGGACGATAGCACCACCACAACCGCAAGAAAAGAGGCGAAAAGAAATTCAGGTCCTTGTTTTCAATGTTTTAGACCTGCTGTCATGATAGCGTTATACTGTTGGGGTTAACTTGGGAAAGCCCAGGTTGAGGATGTGGGGTTTGAATATGGTACGTGTATTTCCAGCCGATGAGTTGAGCGGCTTGCTGACCGTTTTGCAGAAATCCGGTTATCAAGTGATCGGCCCCAAAGTCGAAGACGCAGCGATTGTTTTGGGTGGTGTCTCTGACATTGCGGACCTGCCCAAAGGTTGGGTTGACGAGCAAGACGGCGGTCATTATCGCCTGAAATCCTCCAAAAAAGCGGGCTACTTCGATTTTACCCATGGCTCCCACACCTGGAAACGCTATCTGTTTCCCCCCAAAGAAAAGCTGTGGACGGCAACCAAATCGGGCCAGAAAATCTCCATCGAAGAACATCGCGACGCACCAAAGTACGCCTTTTTGGGGGTGCGCGCATGTGAACTTACGGCCATGGAAATCCAAGACGAAGTCTTGATGAAGGGCGATTATGTGTCCGAATCCTACACGGAGCGGCGTGAGCAGGCCTTTATCATTGCGCTCAATTGCCGTCGCGCGGGCGGAACATGCTTTTGTGTGTCCCAAGGTGCTGGTCCAAAAGCCAAAGGCGGCTTTGATTTGGCGCTGACGGAGCTCAAAGATCGCTTCTTGGTCGAGGCCGGAACGGATCGCGGCGAAAAAGTTCTGGCTCAGCTGAAAACCGTAGAAGCCACCAAGGCAGATATCAAAGCCGCCGACAAAGCCGTGCAAAAGGCCGCCGACGGCATGGGGCGTAAAATGCCTGCCAAAGCGGCTTCGATCTTGGAAAAGAACTTGGAAAGCCCGCGTTGGGACGAAATCGCCAAGCGCTGCTTGGATTGCGCCAACTGCACATTCGTCTGCCCCACGTGTTTTTGTTCGACGACGACCGACGAAACTTCGCTGGACGGTGCCACGGCGGAACGCTTCCGCCAGTGGGACAGCTGCTTCACGCTGGATTACAGCTACATCCACGGCGGCGCCATCCGCAATACGGGCGGGGAACGGTATCGTCAATGGATTACTCACAAATTGACGCATTGGCATGAACAGTTCGGAACGTCGGGCTGTGTCGGCTGCGGGCGATGTATCACCTGGTGCCCGGTGGGCATCGACATCACAGCAGAGGTCAATGCGTTTCGGAAAGGGAAATAAGGAGACACGTTATGGTTAAAGTTGATGGTCTCGATAAATTGCTGGCGGAACATCCCTTTTTCGACGGAATGGATGAGAGTTACCGCAAAACGCTCGCGGGCTGTGCGCGCAACGAACGTTTTAAGCCGGGCGAAATGATCGCCCAGGAAGGCAAACCGGCGGAACGCTTTTATTTCATCCGCACGGGCGCTGTGTCCTTGGAATTTCATGTGCCGGGCCACGACGGACTGGTGTTGGAGACCCTTCATGACGGAGATATCTTCGGATGGTCGTGGATGGTGGAACCCTATGAGTGGTCGTATGATATTTGCGCCCTTGAGCTCACCCGCGTGATCAGTCTGGATGGTGCATGTCTGCGCAAGAAGCTCAAAAAAGATCATGCGCTGGGCTTTGAGCTGTATTCCCGCTTTATGCCGGTGATGGCGAAGCGGCTGTATAGAACGCGCCAGCAGCTCACCGACATGTTTGCGAAGAAGTAGGTCCTCCATGCCCGATCAAACCACCTCAGACGCCCCCTATGCAGACCCTATGGTGCCGGACCTTCTGCCCATCACACTGCGCCGGAAAGAGCTGGACGACACCTTCACCATAGAGCTTGATCCCGGCAAACCTGGATTTCACTTCCAACCCGGTCAGTTCAACATGCTCTATGTGTTCGGCGTTGGCGAAGTGCCCATTTCCATCAGCGGCGATCCGGCTAATCCGGGCAAGCTGGTGCACACCATCCGCAATGTCGGTGCCGTGACGGATGCCTTGTCGAAACTGAAAAAAGGCGATCAAGTCGGCGTGCGCGGGCCCTTTGGCAGTGCCTGGCCGGTGATTGAGGCGGACGGTCACGACGTGGTTATCATAGCGGGTGGCATCGGCTTGGCCCCGCTGCGCCCGGCCATCGAACACGTTTTGGCGAACCGCGAACACTTCGGCCGTTTCGTGATTTTGTACGGTGCGCGTTCCCCCGAAGACGTCTTGTACATGAAGCAGTTACAACAATGGCGCGGGCGCCTGGACACCTATGTCGATGTCACAGTGGATCACGCGGACCGCAGTTGGGCCGGGAACGTCGGGGTGGTGCCACGTCTGATCGAGCGCGCGGATTTTGATCCGCACCACACCAAAGTGATGATCTGCGGCCCCGAAATTATGATGCGCTTCACCATCAAAGAGCTGGTCCAGCGCGGGATGGAAAAAGACGACATCTTCGTGTCCATGGAACGCAATATGAAGTGCGCCATCGGGCATTGTGGGCACTGTCAGTTTGGCGGCAAGTTCATCTGTAAGGACGGACCTGTGTTCGCCTACAGCC
Source organism: Magnetovibrio sp. PR-2 (assembly GCF_036689815.1). Classification (NCBI taxonomy): domain Bacteria; kingdom Pseudomonadati; phylum Pseudomonadota; class Alphaproteobacteria; order Rhodospirillales; family Magnetovibrionaceae; genus Magnetovibrio; species Magnetovibrio massiliensis. The sequence continues at coordinate 19,311 of NZ_JBAHUR010000007.1, forward strand.
AAATCGAAGACCTGTTGCAGGTGAGGGGGCTTTAATGGCTGCACGTAAACCCAAACTGGCCGTCTGGAAATTTTCGTCATGTGACGGCTGTCAGCTGAGCCTGCTGGACTGTGAAGACGAGCTTTTGGCGGTCGCGGACAAAGTCGATATTGCTTACTTCTTGGAAGCCACACGCGCGCAGTTGAAAGGGCCTTATGACATTTCTTTGGTCGAAGGCTCCGTCACTACACCGGAAGAGGCAGAGCGTATTCAGAAGGTGCGCAAGCAATCGAAGGTGTTGATCACCATCGGCGCTTGTGCGACGGCGGGCGGCATTCAGGCGTTGAAGAACTACAACAAGGTGGACGATTTCATCAACACCGTTTATGCCCATCCCGAATTTATCGAAACGCTGGAAACCTCCACCCCCATCGCGGCCCACGTGCCTGTGGATTTGGAGCTGCGCGGCTGCCCCATTGACAAAGGTCAGCTGTTGGAAGCCTTGGGCGCGTTGTTGGTCGGGCGCAAACCGAACCTGCCCAACCACAGCCAGTGTATGGAATGCAAGATGGAAGGCACCGTGTGTGTCATGGTCGCACAAGGCAAGCCGTGCCTCGGCCCCGTGTGTCACGCGGGCTGCGGCAATATATGTCCCAGCGTGGACCGGGGGTGCTATGGCTGCTTTGGGCCCAAAGAACTGCCCAATGTTCCGGCTTTGTCAGGTCGTTTAGGCGAGCTGGGCTTTAGTAAGAAAGAACGCAGCGATCTGTTACGCACATTCAATGTGGCCGCCTTTGACGAAGCGGAGAAGTCCCATGGCTAAACAGACCCAAAAATCTCAAAGCCGCAAAATCAAAGTCGATGCCTTGTCCCGCGTTGAAGGCGAAGGTGCTTTGGACCTGCACATCCGCAATGGTGAAATCAAGGATCTGAAGTTCCGCATCTTTGAGCCGCCGCGTTTCTTCGAAGCCTTTTTGGAAGGGCGCGATTTTACCGAAGCCCCGGACATCACGTCACGCATCTGCGGTATTTGCCCCATCGCTTATCAAATGGGTGCGGCTCAGGCCATGGAAGACGCCCTGGGCGTTTCGGTAACGGGGCCGCTGCGCGATCTGCGCCGCTTGATCTATTGCGGTGAATGGATAGAAAGCCACGTTTTGCACGCCGCCATGCTGCACGCACCGGATTTTTTGGGGTTGGATGACGCGCTGCAAATCGCCAAAGCCAATCCCGAATTGGTGAAAAAAGCCTTGCGTCTTAAAAAGATCGGCAACGATATTTTGGACGTCGTCGGTGGGCGGGCTGTGCACCCGGTGAACTTGAAGGTTGGCGGTTTTTATAAATCCCCCAGTGTTGAAAAAGTGCGTGGCCTGATTGAGGATTTGAAGTGGGCCATTGAAGCATCGCGCGAACTCACGCTGGCGTTCGGCGGGTTCGATTTTCCCGACTTCGATTATGACTACACCTGTGTCTCGCTTCGCCATGATGATGAATACGCCATCCACGAAGGGCGCATAGTGTCGAACCGTGGCTTGGATATTCCCGTGGCCGAGTTCCGCGATCATTTTGGTGAAGAACACGTCGAGCATTCCAACGCTCTGCATGGCACGCACCCAGACGGGCCGTACTTGGTCGGTCCCATTGCGCGCTACAACAACAACTTCGATCAGTTGTCGGACTTGGCGAAAAAGACGGCAAAAGAAGCGGGACTTGAAAAGGTCGTCACCAATCCGTTCAAAAGCATTGTCGTGCGTATGGTTGAAACGGTTTATGCGTTTGAGGAATCTTTGCGCATAGCGGAAAATTATGAACTTCCCGACGCGTCGTGCGTGGAGGTGACGCCGGGCAAAGGCACCGGACACGGCTGCACCGAAGCCCCGCGCGGCATTTGTTATCACGGCTATAGCCTGAACAAAAAAGGCCTCATCACCAAAGCCACCATCGTGCCGCCCACGGCGCAAAACCAAAAGCAGATCGAACAAGACCTGCGCGGTGTGGTTGAAAAGAACTTGAAGCTCAAAGACGAAGACTTGAAGTGGCGCTGCGAACAAGCCATCCGCAACTATGATCCGTGTATCTCATGCGCAACGCACTTCTTGGATTTGCGCGTCAGGCGGGATTGATATGGCGTTGGTGATTGGTGTCGGCAACGCCATGCGCGGCGATGACGGGCTCGGCGCGGCGGTTGTTGACGCCTTGAGCGATCATCCCGGCATTGAAACCTTTGCGTTCGACGGCGACGGCATAGAGCTGATGGTGTTGTGGCAAGGGCGACACCATGTGGTGGTGGTGGACGCGACCCAATCGGACAAGCCTGCGGGAACCCTTCAGAGATTTGAAGCCCACGAAGCGGAACTCCCACAAAATTTGTTTCGCCACTCTACCCACCAGTTCGGCGTTGTCGAGGCCGTGGAAATGGCCCGCGTTTTGGGTGATTTCCCGGACCGCTTGACGGTGATCGGCGTCGAAGGGGCTGATTTCACATTGGGCGCGGGGCTAAGCGACGCCGTAAAGGGTGCGTTGGATGACGCCGTGGCTGAAGTTTTGAAGGCTTGTCAGCCTTAACGGCTTGCCCCATCCCGCCCATCGCGCTAAACACGGGCCATGGCTGCACCACTTCTCACTTTGCGCAACATTCACCTGACCTTCGGCGGAACGCCGTTGTTGGAAGGTGCGGACTTGGTCGTCGAGCCGGGCGAACGTTTGTGCCTGGTTGGGCGCAATGGCTGCGGCAAATCCACGTTTTTGAAAATCGCAGCGGGTATGATCGAACCGGACAAGGGCGAGCGTGTGTTGCAAACCGGAAAATCTGTCGCTTACCTGCCCCAAGAACCGGACCTGTCTGAGTATGCGACCACTTTGGACTATGTCGAGGCCGGTATGGGCCCGCACGACGAGGTCTATCGTGCGCAAATCCTGTTGGCGGACTTAGGTCTGAGCGGTTTGGAAGACCCCAAAACCTTATCGGGCGGTGAAGCGCGCCGGGCGGCGCTCGCACGCGCCTTGGCACCCCAGCCCGACATCTTGCTGTTGGACGAGCCCACCAACCACTTGGACTTGCCGATTATTGAGTGGCTCGAAAAGGAACTGAATGCCATCAATGCGGCCTTGGTGGTGATCAGCCACGACCGCACATTTTTGGCAAATGTGTCCCAATCCACCGTTTGGATTTACCAAGGCATCACCCACAAGCTGCCCAAGTCCTTTGCGCACTTCGAAGAATGGCGCGATGAAACGGTGGAGCAGTTGGAGCTGGACCGCCACAAGCTGGACCGCAAAATCGTGCGGGAACTGCACTGGTTGCAACGCGGCGTCACCGGGCGACGTAAACGCAACATGGGGCGACTGCGCCGTTTGAACGATTTGCGCGAAGAACGTCGGGACCAGCGGTCCTTGGGCGGTAGCGTCAAAATCACCACGTCGGAAACCGGACAATCGGGCAAGCGTGTGGTGGAAGCGGAAAACATCTGCAAGGCCTATGGCGACAACACCATCGTCAAAAACTTTTCCATCAAAGTCATGCGTGGCGACCGTTTGGGCATTGTCGGTGCCAACGGTGCGGGCAAAACGACGTTGCTCAATATGCTGATCGGGAAACTCCAACCCGACAGTGGTGAGATTGATATGGGTACCAAGATTGAGCTCGCGACCCTGGATCAGATGCGCGATGCCCTAAACCCCAACTGGTCGCTCAAAGACGCCATGACGGGCAAAAGCGGCGATGCGGTGACCATCGGCGGCAAACAAAAGCACGTCATGGGCTATATGCAGGACTTTCTATTTTCCCCGGAACAAGCCAACACCCCGGTGCATGCGCTTTCCGGTGGCGAGCGGGGCCGTTTGATGCTGGCGCGTGCATTGGCTCAGCCTGCGAACGTTTTGGTGCTGGACGAGCCCACCAACGATTTGGATTTGGAAACGCTGGATTTGTTGCAGGAAATGATCTCGGATTTCGACGGCACCGTGATTTTGGTCAGCCACGACCGTGACTTTCTAGACCGGGTGGTGACGTCTGTCATCATCAACGAAAATGACCGGGGCGGGGCCGGGGCTTGGCGCGAATACCCCGGCGGCTATTCCGATATGATCGCGCAACGCGGTGCCGGCATTACGGCGCGCGAAGCCCCAAAGGTGGAAGACAAAGCGGCCAAGCCCAAAAAAAAATCGGCTGCGAAGTCCGAAGGCGAGAAGCTCAAGCTGTCCTATAAAGAAAAGTACGCGCTGGAGACACTGCCCGGGAAAATGGAAGAGCTGCAAGCCGACATCGATAAACTGCAGGCCAAAATGGACGATCCGGACTTGTACCAAAAAGACCCGGAAACCTTCAGCAAAGCCGCAAACTTGTTGGAAGCCAAATCCATCGAACTGCGCGACGCCGAAGAACAGTGGCTGACTTTGGAAGTCCTGCGCGAAGAGATCGAAGGGTCTTAAGCGCTTTTGTGGGCGGTGAGTTGCAACACCACCATGGCCCCCACCACCAAAGCCAAGCCTGGAAAGGTCAGCATGGGCGGGGCGGCGTCGCCCAAAATCAAGCCGATCACCAACACCAATGCTGGGTTTAAGTAGGTGTACGACAACACCTTGGTCGGCCCGACGATGGTGGAGCTCCAATGAAAAATGAAAAAGGTGATGACGGTGGTGAACACTGCCAAATAGCCGATGCCCAAATAGATGTTCATAGGCACTTCGCCCCAAGCGGTGGCTTGCAGATTGGGAAACGATATCAGCAACATCCAAAAGGCCCCCGTGGTCAGCACCCAAAAGCTCATGCGCGCCATGGGTTCGCCGCGATGCAGGAACTTCACCAAAGGGCCGTAAAGCGCCATAGAGCACGTGCCCAGCAAAAAGATCGTATCGCCCTTATTCCATGCCATGCCCAGCAAATCGGAAAAGTTGCCGCGATAGATGACCCAAATCGCGCCGACCAATCCCAAGCCAAGGGCCGCCATGGAACGTTTTTTCAGCCGTTCTTTGAGCAAAAATGCAGACACCACGGCTGCGATCAATGGGGTGAGGGTGAAGATCGTCGCGGTGTTGAGCGGGCTGGTGTAGCGCAGCGCCTCGAACATGGCCCAGAAAAAGCCCACCATGAAGGCGCTGACGGTGCCATAACGGGCCAAATCTTTGAGCGACGGCAAGGGCAGTCCCACCCGCCAAGCCACCAAGGGGCCGAACAGCACAGCCGCCAGCGAAAAGCGCAAAAACGCCATGACGGAGCTGTCCAGCCCATGCGCAATCATCCCCACCACGGGAAATGAGGTGGAGACCAGCACAGTGGCAAACAAGGTCCAGCTTTGGGCGCGGCGTTCAAGCTCTGTCATGGCATAACCAATGGAGTTTGTTGCCCCTCTTGGCAAGCAGAACTTGCCGGGTGGGCCAAGTTTTTCCGCCTATGAGCATTTGGAAGTGGCGTATTTTCAAGAGCTTAGTTCAGGCATGGCTGTTGCAATGCATTGGCTAAGATATGGAGAATGCATATGGCCACCGTCACCGACCAAGTCGACTTGATCCTGTCCGAAGTCCAACTGCTCAACGCCAAACGCTATGGTTTGAGCCAGGAAGACTTCGACAATTTCGCCAATTTGATGCGGGGACACCGCGATGGCGAAGACGCTCCAGCCACCGACGATATGGTGCAATCCGACGAAGCCATCGTCGATACCCTCAAAGGCCGCATGCAGGACTGGGTGATGGCGCGCATGAAGTCCCGAACCATGAACGATATGCAAAAAGACGTTCTGGGGTACGATCCAGATCAGCTGAAATACATGTCTGCCGAAGATTTGATGTTCGACATGGTCGGTCGGCGTGATGATGAAAAACGTCATGATTCCAGCGGGATTTCTTCGCTGCTGAACACGCATTTCGATTTGAATCTTCTGCAAATGTTGCAGGGTTGACGCGGAATTCCAGGGGGCATCCGCTTTACCTTCTATACTGTCACGGTCATCCACGTTTTCACCCCAGTTGAGTGAAGAGATCATCCCACTTCGGGTTTACACCTAAAATTAGCCGGACTTTCCACGCTCGCGGCCAATGCTTCATGTTCTTTTCACGCTGTATAGCCACGCGGATATCGTCATACGGTTCCATATAGACCAATTGTTTGAGACCGTACTTCTTGGTGAAACCATCGACCACACCCTCGCGGTGTTCCCAAACCCGCCGTGTGAGATCACTGGTCACGCCCACATAGAGCGTGCCATTGGGTCGATTTGTCATGATGTATACCCATCCGCCAGACATTTCGGAATATTAAGTGTTTCCCGTGAGTTCCGCTATAATGGCGTTTGCGGCTCTATGCACGACTGCACACCCTCCACCGTCACCACCGGACTTGTTCCGGTGGTCCATTGCTGGTTCTTCGTGTGTGTCAAGACGTGGATGGCCGTGACAAGCACGGCCATGACGGAAATGAGGCAATAGCACGTTTTGACAGGATCCCAAAAGAAGGGGGCACGACTAAATTAGATAGATGTGTATCGATATGTCCGCCATTCATTTAGCATTTGATCGAAATAGGTCTGGTCAAACTTCAGCAAATCAATTTCGCGAACCTCATGACCATCTGCCCAGGTAATAAAGGTAGAATAGAAGGCTGAAGTGTATGATCGGACAATCTACGAAAGCTCACAACAGGCTCCAATCGGATTTTGAAACTACGCAGTGATGTCCGCACGTCGAAAAACCTACCCAAACGCACCCGGGACGCGATATATAGGGCGCATGACTGATCACCGTTCCGAACTTCTCATGCCTGCGGGCTCGCTTTCCAAGCTCAAAACCGCCATTTTGTATGGCGCGGATGCTGTGTATGCGGGCACGCCGGATTTGTCTTTGCGCATCCAATCTGAGTTTTCTTTGGAAGACTTGATGGAAGGCGTGCGCTTTGTCCATGAACACGGCAAGCGCATTTATCTGACGCTGAATTTGTTCACCCACAACAAAGACATCGAAAAGCTGCCGGAATTTGTCAAAACCATCCGCCAAGTGAACCCCGACGGGTTGATTATCGCAGACCAGGGCGTGTTTCATTTCCTGCGCGAACATGCGCCGGAGCTGGATTTGCACGTGTCCACCCAAGCCAATGCGTGTTCGTGGCTGACGGTCAAAAGCTGGGAAGCCATGGGGGCGAAGCTGTGCGTGTTGGCGCGCGAAGTGAGTTTTGACGAGCTGGCCGAAATCCGCGAAAAGTGCCCCGACATCAAGCTGGAGGCGTTTGTGCACGGCGCCATGTGCATGACGTATTCGGGCCGTTGTTTGTTGTCGAACTATTTGGCGGAACGCGGTGCCAACCAAGGCAATTGCGCACAGAGCTGTCGCTGGAGCTACAAGGTCCACGCCCAAGCCAAAGACGGTACGACCTTTGAAATCACCCCGGACAACAAAGACCAGTTCGACTTCTACCTGGAAGAAGAGTTCCGCCCCGGCGAGTTTATGAAAATCGAAGAAGACGATCGCGGCTCTTACATTATGAACGCAAAAGACCTGTGCTTGATGCCGAAGTTGGATGAGTATCTCAAGCTCGGCGTTGACAGTCTCAAGGTCGAAGGGCGCAACAAAAGCGAATATTACGCCGCCATTACCGCGCGGGCGTATCGCTTGGCCATTGATGATTGGTATGCGGACCCTGAAAACTGGACACCCGATCCGTATCTCCGCGAAATCTATACCCTGCAAAACCGTGGGTATTCTTTGGGTTTTCATGAAGGCCGACTGACCAACATTGCCCACAATTACGACCGCACCGACACGGTGGGCGGTTGGCTCTATGCCGGTGTGGTGGAACGTTGGGAGGGGGACGACATCATCTTCAGTCTACGCAATGCCCTAAAAGCCGGAGCTGTGGTTGAATTCCTGTCCCCCAATGAAATTGAACCGATCCGCTTGAGGCTGTACGAATTCATTGACGCCAAAAAAGGTACGGTGACGGAAAAAGCGTCTCCCGGTCAAGACCGCGCCATCCGCATTCCAGGCGAGCTGTTCCACAACGAAGACTTGGACCGCTTAAAAACGCTATTGCCACCCCTGTCCATTGGCCGCACCGAAGCGGTGTTGAGCGAAGACCGACAAGCCCTGTTGCACGGCAACTTGATGAGCATGGACGTGGAACGCGGCCTGCGCGACGGGTCTGAAGAACGCCCAACGCTGAAAGGCCGCGCGCATACGGGCAAGACGCCTGCGCTGGGCTTAGAAGCGTGTTGCGGGTTGGGCTGCAACGGCTGTCATATGTTTTGGAACGACGACAAATACGCCAAAGCGCGCGAAGCGCTCAAAGCGAAAAAGATCGGTCAGATGCTGGGCAAAGACGAAGCTGAACAGTCCGTCGACACGGACGCCGCCGAATAATTACCAATCGGGTCGCGCGCGCGAAAACAGATACATCCAGCGCATGGGCACTTCATAGGGCATGGCGCGGCCAGACATCATGTCGTCCGCCATGTCTTTCCACATGCAACTTTGTTTGTAAGCCCATCCCATGGGATCGTCGCACGGCGTCATAGCGATAGCGTCATACATGGCGCGCGCGGCGACGTAGACCGTTTCGTTCGGATAAGACATCGCGCTGACTTCGTTCATGAAGGCAATATCGCAACCGCAGTCCCCACGGCCTTGCACGACATAACACATGTCATGGCGCATGCAGGCGTTGTCCAGCGGGTCAATGGGCGGAGCATTGCCGTTGGAATTGCCGGGGCCACACCAATTGCCCCACAGCAAAACACCGGGATCGGCCTTGGCCTCCGATACAAAGGCAAGGCTGGCGAGCAGAACCAATACGGGTAGACGTCTTTTCATAAGTAAATGCTAATGTGCTTGGCGCTTTATGCCAAGCCATATTTGCGCATGCGCCGCCACAATGTGGTGCGATCAATCCCCAAAGCTTTGGCCGCTTGGGTTTTGTTGCCCTCTGCAGATTGCAAAGCACGTTGGATTTCAACGGCTTCGGCGTTGGTGTTGTCCATCTGCACATCGTCGCGCCTGCGCCCATAAAGTGCGGGGACGTCAATGACAGTATTGGTATAGGGCGTCGCCACAGTGAAGTGGCGGATGTCTTGAGGCAGGCTTTCGGGCACAACGGCTTTGTCCACGGCACAAATGTAGGCGTGTTCCACCGCGTTGAGCATTTCGCGCACGTTGCCGGGCCAGTTGTAGTCCATCATCATGCGCATGGCTTCGGGTGTGCAGGCGACGTCGTCGGGATAGCCTTTGTCCGTGAGATCCGTGCAAAAGTGTTTCAACAACAAGGGGATATCGCCAACCCGGTCGCGCAGTGGCGGGATGTTGATGGGCACCACAGCCAAGCGATAGAACAAATCCGCACGGAAGTTGCCGTCGTTGACCATCATTTTCAGATCTTGGTTGGTGGCCGAGATCACACGCACATCGACTTCCACGGTTTCATCCGAGCCCACGGGCTCGAACTTTTGATCTTGAATGGCGCGCAACAGCTTGGCTTGCAGATGCAGCGGGATTTCCCCGACTTCATCCAACAGCAGTGTGCCGCCATGGGCGGCCTGAAAGCGGCCTTTGCGTTTTTGTGTGGCGCCTGTAAAGGCGCCTTTGACGTGGCCGAACAGCTCGGATTCCAGCAATTGTTCCGGGATAGCGGCGCAGTTGAGCTCGATCAGTGGTTTTTCAGCACGCGGGCTGCGCTCATGGATCATGCGCGCAATTTGGGTTTTTCCGGTCCCGCTTTCGCCCATCAAAAGGACGGGGGCAGGGGAGTCCGCAATCTGGTCCAAACGCGACAGGATCGACAGCATTTCGACGTCGTTGGTGATGAAGCCTCTGGCTTTGAGCTCGGCGGGCGTGTCGATGTTGCGCTCAGCCGTGCAGTCGCGGGCGATCACAACTTTCAAATCGCGCCCGTTTTCCGGCAAGTGAACGGTGCCCAACGACAATTCCAGCTCACGGGTGCCATCCGGGCAATGGATCTCTTCTTTGGCCACGACAAAGTTGTCTAATGGCGTGCCGGGTGTCGCGTAAGTCATTGCAGCACATGAAGACTTTTCTGAAAGAGCAAAAATTTCACCCAGTTTGCTTTGGCTGAGCGTTTGGTCGCAATCTTCACCAAACATTTCGCAAATCATATCGTTCTGACAGAGAACACGGTTGTTTTCATCCGCGATTAACACCCCGTCGGAAATGCAGGTGATCAGCGTTTCAAACAGGGGCCGGGCCCCGGTCAGGTCCAGTTTGTGGTCGATAATACCCATAGGTTTTGGTCAGCCTCCGCAGCTCACGCTTTTGTTATCAGTGTTACAGCTTTAAAGCTGTTGCATGAGTTGTTGCATCATCGTTGCATGTATTGCACCGTTGCGCAACAGTGTTGCAGGGTGTTGCGGTCCAATATCTTTAACATTATCAATGCTGTATATGAATATTATCTAATTTAGGTGTTGCAGGTGGGTGAAAAACTTATTTCCGGTACTTGCTAATAAAACGCAGAAAACAAGGGATTAGCCCCGATTCGCTGTTTTGGCATAGGGGTTGCTTAATAGGGTCTTAACGTTTTAAGCTACGGGGCCTGACAGGGCGGTGTTTTTGGGAAAAACAATCAAATAGCGCCTTAAGGGCCTGTTTTGGAAAGTTTATAGGGGGAGATAACGACCATGGCAGATTTATTTTCTGCAGACTGGATGGCTTCATTCCAAAATGTTTGGAATTCTGAAGCTGGACTTTCAGACGAACTCGAAAAGATCGGGTTCACTTCCACAATTGGATACGGTTTCACCGGGGACGACGCGCCCTTGGGTGTTTTGGTCGTGGAAAACGGCAAAGCCACCGCAGGCGAAGCCTATGATGGGCAAGAGCTCAACTGGGACTTGCGCGCTTCGCAAGATCACTGGGAAAAGTGGTTGAAAAAACCGCCCGGAATGATGGGGCTGGGTATGGCCTATACGTCCGGGAAACTGAAGTTCAACGTTGGTGACTACGGCGCAATGGTCAAAGACCCGCGCATGGCTGGTCCTTTCGTCAAAAGCTTTGCCGCAATGGGCAAAGCTTAAAAACTGTAACATATACAGCGCAAAATCCCGCCGCGTTCAGCGGCGGGAGCGCAGCTTAAAACGTTTATTCGGAGTTCGAGGAATGTCGGTTCACAAGTCACACAACAAAGGTTCAATGTTGCGGGGAGGGATTGTTGGCGCAATCGCCCTTGTGGCGTTCGGCTTGACGACGCCGGGGTATTCATCCGAATTCCAGACTGCGGTCGTCAGCGTCGAGCAAATCGGCGAAACGACCACGCTGGCTGGAACCGTGGTTCCGTACAAAGAAGTCAACTTAGCCGCACAAGCACCGGGTCGTGTGACCTTCATTTCCGGCGCGGAAGGCGACGACTTCTCCAAAGAAGAGCTCCTGGTCACCATTAATGACGACAGCATCCAGGCGCAACGCCGCGCGGCTTTGGCCGACATCGCCAGCGCGCAGGCCGGGATGCAAAACGCGCGGGTTCAGTATTCCCGCGAATTGATTTCGCCACGCACGAACTCGGTCACCGGCATGCCGGGCATGGGCATGCCGACCATGTTCGATCAGTTCTTCACCCGTGGGTTTTCCAACATGGTTGGCAATTCCAATACCGGGGTCGAACGTCAGGCCGATCTCTACAACAGCTATTCCGGCATGAACCAGGCCCAAAGCCAGTTAACCCAGGCTTATGCGCGCTTAGAAACGTTGGACACGCAATTGCGCGACACCCGCACGCTGGCCCCGTTTGACGGCGTGATCACCCAAAAACTGGTGGAAGAGGGCGACACCGTGCAACCCGGCACGCCCTTGCTGCGTTATGCGTTCACCAAGTTTTTGCGCCTTCAAGTCGAAGTTCCCGTGCGTCTGGTGTCTAGCCTGGAAAAAGGCATGATGTTGCCTGCACGCTTGGACGTGCGCGGTGCGGAAGTGCAAGCCCGCGTGGCGCAAATCTTTCCCATGGCGGACGCGTCCGGCCACACAGTGACGGTGAAGTTCGATTTGCCCGAAGGCACGCCCGGTGGCGCGGGCATGTACGCAGAAGTGCGTGTGCCCGACCTGTCCACCGCATACCGCAGTTCGCCTGTGGTGCCCAGCGAAGCGCTGGTTTGGCGTGGCAGCTTCCCGTCGGTCTTTGTTTTGAACGGCGAAAAAGTATCGCTGCGTTTGGTTCGTCTGGGTGTGAACCTAGAAGATGGTCGTATGACGGTTTTGTCGGGACTTAAGGGTGGCGAGCAAGTCATCCTCAATCCTCCGGCAGGCCTCTCATCGAGCTCGGCTAAGTAAGTAGGGCCGGGGGAGAGACATAAAGATATGACCGATCAAACCAACAACAATAACAATCACACAGAAGAGCAGACGCATCCGCTCGGCATTGCCGGTGGCATGGCGAAGGAGTTCATCCACTCGCCGCTGTCCATCTTGCTTTTGCTGGCCAGCCTCGCCATTGGCATCATGGGCCTGCTGTTCACACCGCGCCAAGAGGACCCGCAAATTTCGGTTCCCATGGTGGATGTGTTCTTCAGCTATCCCGGTGCGTCGGCCAAGCAGGTCTCGTCTTTGGCGATTGATCCGCTGGAACGTTTGATGAGTGAAATTCCCGGCGTCAAGCACGTCTATTCCGCAGCCCAACACGGCGGTGGTATGGTGACGGTGCAGTTCGTTGTGGGTGAAGAGCTCGAAAACTCTCTGGTGAAGCTGTACGACAAGCTCATGTCCAATATGGACAAGATCCCGCCGGGTGTTTCTCAGCCGATGGTTAAACCCAAAGGTGTTGACGATGTTCCGGTGGTGACGTTGACGCTGTGGTCCCATGATGTGGACGACGCCGCGTTGCGTTTGGTGGCGCTGGACGTGATGCAGCGCATGAAGGAGGTCCCCAATACCTCCCAAAGCTTCATCGTTGGCGGACGTGCCGAAGAGCTGCGGGTCGAAGTTTTCCCCGAACGTTTGGCCGGTTACGGCATTTCCGTCGGCCAGTTGGCGAAGACCATCACCAGTGCGAACTCAGAAACGGACGCGGGCCAGGTCGAAAGCTCTGGCAACAGCTTACAAGTCTACACAGGTTCGTTCCTGACCAAGCCCGAAGATGTTGAACGCTTGATCATCGGCGTGCACAACGGCTCGCCGGTTTATGTCCGCGATGTCGCGCGCGTCAGCCAATCCCCTCAAGTCGCCGAAAATTTGGTTCAATACTTCACAGGACCGTCTTATCAAGCCGGTGAAACGCTGGCTCCGGTCGGCGCGCCGGGTGTGACCATTTCCGTGGCGAAAAAGGTCGGCACCAACGGTGTGAGCGTCGCCGAAGACGTCCTCGCACAGGTGGAATATTTAAAAGGCCGCATCATCCCCGACAACGTCGAAGTGTCGGTGACGCGCAACTACGGCAAAACCGCCAACGACAAAGTGAATGAGCTGATCTTCAAGCTGTTCGTCGCCACGGGCGCGGTGACGGCCTTGATCTGGATTTTCTTAGGCTATCGTGCCGCCGTTGTGGTGTTGATCGTGATTCCGGTGGTGATTTTGGTCACCGTGTTCTCAGCCTGGATTTTGGGCTTCACCATTGACCGGGTGAGCTTGTTCGCCTTGATCTTCTCCATCGGTATTTTGGTCGATGACGCCATTGTTGTGATCGAAAATATTTATCGCAGATGGTTGATGAAGGGCGACGTGGACACACCGACGTCCGTTGATGCTGTGGCCGAGGTCGGTAACCCGACCATTTTGGCGACCTTCACCGTGATTGCAGCACTCATGCCCATGGGCTTCGTGTCCGGCATGATGGGGCCGTATATGGCACCTATTCCGGTTTTGGGCTCGGTGGCGATGATCTTCTCGTTGTTTGCTGCGTTTATCTTTACGCCGTGGCTGGCCATGCGCATCCGCCCGAGCTTGGACTCCCTGAAGAAATCGCACGAAAAAGAAGAAAAGCAACAACAGTGGTTGGACGGCTTTTTCCGCAAGACCCTCAATCCGCTGATCGACAGCAAGGTTAAGTATCGTATCTTCCGTTTGGGTATGCTGTTCATTCTCTTTGCGTGCTTCGCGCTGTTCTACACCACGTCTGTGACGGTGAAGATGTTGCCGCTGGACAACAAACCGGAATTTAACGTGGTCGTGAACATGCCCGAAGGTACGGCGCTGCCGGAAACCGCCAATGTTGTTCAGGCGATGACCGATCAGTTGCTCACCATTGATGAAGTGACGGCAATCCAAACGTATTCCGGTACGGCGTCCCCGTTCAACTTCAACGGCTTGGTGCGTCACTATTATCTGCGCGACAAAGCGTGGCAGGGCGACATTCAAATCCAGCTGTTGGACAAGACCGAACGCGAACGCACGTCTCACGAGTTGGCCGTCTTGGCGCGCGATATGCTGACGCCGATGGCCAAAGAACTGGGCGCGAAAATCCAAGTGGTTGAAATGCCGCCGGGACCGCCCGTTCTGCAAACCATGGTCGCTGAAGTTTACGGCCCCGACGCAGAAACGCGCCGCCAAGTGGCCCGTGATCTGACGGCTATTTTTGCCGAAGCGGACACCGTGGTGGACGAAGACAACCTGATGCAAGACGAGTTTCACGCTTGGCACTTCATCATCGATCGTGAAAAAGCCGTGCGCCGTGGGGTCTCTATTGAAGACATCAACAAGCAGCTCGAAATGGTCATGGGCAGCTTCAAGCTGGGCGACGTGAAAATTGGCAACATCTTGGAGCCGCGTTACATCGTCATGCAAATTCCGATTTCCCTGCGTGACCAATTCTCCCGCTTGGGCCAATTACCGATCCCGTCTGCGACGGGGGCGATGATCCCGCTGTCTGAGCTCGGCCGCTTTGAGAAGGTCTTGCAAGACCAGATGATCTTCCACAAAGACTTGCGCCCTGTTGAATTCGTCACGGGTGAGGTCGCGGGCCGTTTGGCAGCCCCCATTTACGGCATGTTCGAAGTCGAAGATTTGCTGGCTGAAAAGAACTACGTCACGCCGGACGGGGTTCAACTGTCTTCCCATTACATCGGCCCTCCGGGCAACAACTTTGAAAGTGCGTTTGAATGGACCGGTGAGTGGACGGTGACGTACGAAACCTTCCGCGACATGGGACTCGCTTTCGGTGTGGCCTTGGTGCTGATCTACATGCTGGTGATGTGGGAGTTTGGCAACTTCAAACTGCCGGGCATTATCATGGCCCCAATTCCATTGACCTTGATCGGGATTATCCCGGGGCACTGGATCTTTGGTGCCGAGTTTACGGCGACCTCCATGATCGGCTTTATCGCGCTGGCGGGCATTATTGTGCGCAACTCAATTTTGCTGGCAGACTTTTCCAAGCGCGCCGTCGAACAGGGCACGCCGGTGCGCGAAGCCGTGATCGAAGCGTGCCGTGCGCGGACCCGTCCGATCATGATCACCGCCTTGGCGCTGGTGGCAGGTTCCAGTGTGATCCTGTCCGATCCGATTTTCCAAGGCATGGCGATTTCGCTGATGTTCGGTGTGATGGTCTCGACACTTTTGACGTTGGTGGTTATTCCACTGAAATGCGCAACCGCGGATCCGAAAAAGGTCTATGGCTGCACAGGTTCACCAGAAGCAATGGGTGAGATGATGGATCAAGAAATCCATCAGATCGAAGGGGCCGTCGCCGTCTCTGCAACAGCCACGGCGGACACGCAATCAAGCAACAAATGGCGTTTGATTTGGGTGATCCCCGCGATGATCGTCATCTTCGCTTGGACCGCGCTTGTCACTTTCGTTCAGTGGGTCGCGCGTTGGCCGCTGGTCAAAAAGATCGTGCCGATGCTGTCCATGGTGTTTTACGCACTTCGCGCGCTACCGTATTTCATCTGGTTGTTCTTAAAAGAAACCATCGGTGGATTGTTTAAGCGCAAAGCCAAAGAACCTGAAGCTGCTACTCCGGCACCAGCTCCTGTTCCAGCTCCGGCGCCCAAGCCCGCACCGAAGGCGGAAGACGTAAAACCGGAACCCAAGCCTGAGCCGAAACCGGAACCCAAGCCTGAGCCAAAACCGGAACCGAAGCCTGAGCCAAAACCGGAACCGAAGCCTGAAGCCTCCAAACCGGAGCCGAAGGTTGACGTGAAAGTTGAAGAGCCCAAGCCTGAGCCGAAACCTGAGCCCAAGCCTGAGCCGAAAAAGGCAGAGGTGAAACCAGCCGCGCCGAAGAAAGCAGCTGTTAAAAAAGCTCCGGCTAAGAAGGCCGCTGTGAAAAAAGCCCTGGCTAAGAAGGCCCCCGCTAAGAAAGCCCCAGCGAAGAAAGTGGTGGCGAAAAAAGCGGCACCGACAAAAGCAGCGGCGCCGAAGGCCGCTGAACCCAAGCCAGCAGCACCGAAAGCTGCGGCTGCGAAACCGAAAGCCAAGCGTCCCAAACGTCGTGGCATTCGCTTGAAGAATATGCCCGACACCAATGGCTCTGGTTCAGAGTAAGGGGTGAGGGATGAGTGAAAGGAACAGAACCATGCGCAACACTTTGATGAAGGGGATCGCCTTTGTGGCTGTGTCAGCCACGTTCGTCTCTGCGCAAAGCTTTGCTGCGGATGAAGCTCCGGCGGCACCTGCTGTTCAAGCCCCTGAGCAAGGCGAGGGCGCTGTGCCGCCTGCACCGCAAGGTCCGTTTTTCTCTCGCGGGATGGCTGACAATATGGGCTTCCCGCCGATGGGCTTCGATCCGATGAACCCCACGGGTGCAGGCCAAACGATGAACAACAACGCCGGCGCTGGTTTAGGCGGTGGCAGCGATGTTGATATTCAAATTCGCGGCCGCATCAAACTCGGTGGCCAAGGATCTGGCAGCCAAGGCGCTGGTGGCAACAATGTCTGGCAGTCCACGCCATATGGCATGCCCTACAACCACGGTTACGGCGCACCCTATGGTACGCCCTTTAACCAAGGTTTTGGGATGCCGCAAATGATGCCGCAAGCCCCGGCTGCAGCACCCCAGACGGTGGCTCCGGCTGCACCAAAACCTGCGGCTCCTGCTCCGGCGGCTCCCGCAGCGCCTCAAGCGCCGAGCGCCCAAGCGGCCCCTGCAGAACAGGTGCCCGCACAGCCGTTCACTTGGGCCCCAAAAGAAGGCATGAGCGGGCCGAGCGGTTTCTACGCCCAGCCGCAAATGCCTGCAGCACCGCAAGGCCAACCCCAGGTCCAGCCCCAAGTCCAGCCGCAAACGCAGGCCGCCCCGGTTCAGCCGCAGCGCCCGGCGGAGCCGGCGTGGGTGAAACAGCAACGTGCCCAAGCTGAAAAACGTCAAAAAGAAGCACAAGAACGCTTCAAAGACATGCAAAAGAATAACCCGAACGCTCGACAGCCCGGCCAGTCGGTCTGGGGTGGACCTCACAATATGAACCGCGCTTACGGCATGCCGTTCCAGCACGGTTATGGCGCACCTTATGGTGCTCCGTTTGCAGGGCAGCCCTATGGCTACGCCCAACAGCAAGCGCCCCAACAGCAAGCACCCCAACCGCAAGCTCCGGCCGAAACCGGCGGGGATGCGAAATAGACCAGACAGAATGTGATCAATGGAGCACAAGACGATGACGAACCGTATGACACTGGTGGGAGTTTTAGCCGCGATGACCGTCGCGCTGCCCACCGTGGCTGCGGCTGACAACCCTTGGCGTGCAGATCCGCAAGCCCGAGGGGACTACGCCCCTTCGACGTTGCAGCAATCGTTGCAGTCGAAACGACCGCCGGAGCTGCCCAAGTACGCGCCGCTCGACGGTAGGGTGGATGATGGCGAAAGCAAAACGCCATATGGATTTCAGCCCTTTTCCCACACCGGGTACCCGAACACCTATGGGTATGGTCCGGGAAGGGGTGTTGGCCCTTACGGGGGCGGATTTGGACATCCCGGTATTGGGTACCCGGGCGCCGGATACCCGAATTTAGGCGCACCTTATGGCGGCGGGCTATGGCCCGGCGTTGGTGGCCTAAATGGACTAGGAGGACCGTTATCCTGGATGCCGTGGTGGTAATCCCAAGCGGTCAATGAGCTAACAGGTCTGAGGCCTGATGCGGGTTTGGAGTTTCCCCTCTCCAGCATCCGTTACGAACAGAGGGGAGCTAATGAAGTACAAAGGAGTACTGAATATGAACGCGACCAAAATGATGAAAGTGTTGGCTGTTGCTGGCATCGCTGCTGCTGGTTCCATGGCTGCAACCGAAGCTTCTGCTTGGGGTTGGGGCCCGTGGGGCGGTGGCCCGTGGAACAACGGTTGGGGTAACAACGGTTGGAACAACAACAACAACGGTTGGGGCAACGGCTGGGGCGATGGCTCCGGTGCAGGCGATTTTTCCATGAGCTTCAGCGGCCGTGGTAATGGCAACGCTTACAACAACTACAACGGCTACAACGGCTGGAATGGTAACAACGGTTGGGGCGGCTACGGCGCACCTTATGGCTATGGCGCACCGTATGGCGCACCTTACGGCTATGCTCCGTATGGCGCTCCGGTTGCTCCGGCTCCGGCTCCGGCAGCTCCGGCTGCTCCGGCTCAATAAGCCGAACGGATGGATGGGAAGCCCCGCTTTTGTGGGGCTTCCCGACCGTCTTTTCAGTTTTGTATTTATATATTTCTCGATACTGAGGAACGCTAAGGCATGCGCATTCTTACGATCATCACGACGGTGCTGTTCAGTGCCGTCTTATGGACAGCTCAAGCCCATGCAGACGGTCAAAAACCGTTCAGTGCCTGGGCTATGCAGATCGTGAACGGTCAAGAGGTGCACAAGGAACGCATTTTCGTTTCTGCAAACGGCATCCGCTCAGAATTTCAAGACCGCGGTCGTGAAATGGTGCGGATTGTTCTGCCCAAACTCAAGCTGATGCGCATTCTGTTCCCGCAAGAAAAAGTCTATTTCGAACTGCAAGCCCCGGCGGACACGCCGGCGTCCATGTCCAATGAGCGCAAACCATGCCCAGACGTCGAAGGCTTGGTCTGCGAGAAAGTGGGCAAAGCCGTTTTTGGCAATATTCCGGTTGAGCAGTGGAAACAAACCCACACGCCGACCAAGACGTCGTCGAATATGTGGTGGGAGCCGGTGCGCAAGATCGCCGTGCGCCAAGAATTTCCAGACGGACGCATTATGCAGCTGACATTGGAAGGCAATGTGGATTTCGACGGCCGTTCGGTTGAAAACTGGAAAGTGACCATGGCCGACAAAGACGGCAAAACGGCAGAGGCACAACGTTATATCGATATGGGGCTGGGCATTATCGTGAAAGAACACGACGCATCCAGCGGCATATCGCGCGAGCTGCGCAAATTGAAAGTGATGGCTTCGGATCAGGGCTGGTTCGATGTGCCTGCGGGCTATCAGCGCAGTGAAGCACCGCAAAAGCCTATGGGGCAAGGCCGCTAAGACGCGGCTGGAATTTTGAGACCAAAGGAACCAAGACGATGATTACAGTGGTGGGCAATCTGAAAGGCGGAACGGGCAAAAGCACCGTTGTGTTTAACTTGGCCCTGTGGCTGGCGAACAATGAACGCCCGGTCGTGCTGTGTGACTTGGATCCGCAAAACACCTTGCGCGATGCCGTCGATGTTCGCGTTGAAGAAGGTTACGACCCCACCGTTTCGGTGTTCGGCACCATCCCGAAAAAAGCCAACGGCAACGTGATTATCGATATCGGCCTGTCCGACATGGACGCAGCACGTACCGCGTTGGGCCGGGCCGATCGCGTCATCATTCCCGTCACCCCATCCCAGGCCGACGTTTGGGCGACGCAGCAGTTTTTGGGGATTATCGAAGAAAGCACGCGCGAAACCGGAACCAACCCGGACGTGATCTCGTTTATCAACCGTGCAGACACGCACCCCGCAGCAACCGAAAATGCGGAAACGCATGAGGTCTTGCAGCAAATTCCGGGTATGGACGTGCTGGACGTCGTTTTATCGCAACGCATGGCCTTCCGTCGCTCGTTCTCGGAAGGTCTTGGCGTTTTTGAATTGGAGCCGCGCGGAAAAGCGGCCGCAGAACTCAACACATTAGCCGAACGGCTTTATGACTGATTAGGGCGCGAAAGCCCCACTATTGGAGAGAAAGAATGCCTGTCATTCGTTGGATTATGAACCACCTCGTTATCGTGTTCGTCACTGCACTTGTGGTGGTGGGCTTGGTGTACCAAGACGAAATCGAATCTGAACTGGTTGAGCTCGGCGTGATGCAGCCGCAGGCTGAAGCCGTCGCAGACGCCGAAGGCGATGACGACGACGCTGCGCCGAAACAGATGCCGACGGATTTGGGCAAAGCTGAAATGCCGGCTGCTCCGGCTGAGGAAAAAGCTGAGGCTGCTCCGGCACCGGCTGCGGTTACAGCTGCAACGGCTCCCGCTCCGGTGACGCCTGCTGAACAAGCGGCGAAAAACCAAGCGGCCTTTGAAGAAGCCAAAGCCAAGGCTGAAAAAGCTCAAGCCGAGGCGGAAGCCCAACGCAAAGCGGCTTACGAAAAAGCGCAAGCCCAAATGAAAAAGGCCCAAGAAGAGCAAAAAGCCCGCGAAGCTGAAGCTGCTGCCAAAGCCGAAGCCCAACGCCAAGAGGCTGAAGCGAAAGCCGCAGCTGCGAAAGCCGAAGCTGAAGCCAAGGCTGCCCAAATGAAAGCCGAAGCCGACGAAGCCCGCGCTGAAGCTGAAGCCAAAGCCGCAGAGATGAGAGCTGAAGCACAAAAAGCTCAAGCCGAAGCTCAGGCCAAAGCTGCTGAAATGCAAGCCCAAGCCCAGGCCCAAGCGCAAGAACAAGCCGCAAAAGCGGCTCAGCAAATGGCCCAAGCACCGGGGCAGATGCCCACGCACTTAACGCCGCCGACGCCTCCGGCTGAAGTTGTTGAAGCGCAAGCCCAAGCCCAAGAACAACAGGCTCAAGCTCAAGCCAAAGCGCAAACCCAACAACAAGACGCCCAAGCTGCGCAAGCCAAAGCCATTGCGGACTACCAAGCGCAGATGCAAGCCCAACGCGCACAAATGATGGAACGCCAAAAGCAAGCCCAAGCCCAAGCCAAAGCGGCTTATGAAGCTGCGATGAAGCGTCGCCAAGAGATGATGGCGCAACGCCAACAAGCTCCGCAACGCCCGGCTATGGCTCCGCGTACCCAAGCGGCACCTGCTGTGCCGGAACCCGCACTGGACCCGGCGCTGAAAGAAAAATGGACGGCTGCTCGCACGGCATTTTGGAAACGCGACATGGCCAAGGCCGAAGAGCTATACAAAGCCTTGTTGAGCGAAACGGATGCCGCCGATGTGGCTGGTGAGTTGGGTAACGTTTACTTCACCCAGCGCCGCATGGACGAAGCAGCCGACATGTTCTTGGAAGCCGGTGTGCGTATGCTGAAGTCCGACACGCCGCAACAATCCATGACGGTGATGCGCACATTGGTGCGTTTGGACAAAGCCAAAGCGCAAGAACTGCGCACGATGATGCAGGCGAAAATGGAAGCCATGCGCGAAGAGGCCGCAGAACCCGCAGCCCCCACCCAGCCGAGCGCGGCTGAATAATTTGATTTGAGGACCTGACTTATGGATTTCATTCGCAATATTTTCGCCATTATCGGGGTGTTGGCCTGTGTTGCCGGCATCACGGCGGCCCCGCACGCCATGAAAATCAAAGGTGCCTTTGACACGTTTGATGAAAAGGCGATGGACACCTACTTGGAAATGTTTACCTCGATTTTGGAAACGGGCAATGCGGCTGAAGCGACAGTGTGGAAAGCACAGGTCAGCGAAGACCTGACCGCTGAAGACGTGGAAGAAACCATCAAGTTCGTCGCCAACGAACACAACATTCAAAACGTTGGTGAATTGCCCCTATATCGTCAAGTTCAAGCGATGAGTGGCAAGGAATACCGCTACGTCAAAATCTACATGTTCTGCAACGCCATGACGGCGGCGATGATGTTGGATTACTCGGACGCGTATTCGGCCTACCTGCCGTGCCGCTTGTCGGTTGTCGAAGACAAAGAAGGCCGTCTTTGGATCTACACTTTGAATATGGACCCGATGATCCATGGCGGTAAACCGTTGCCGGCGGAACTCAAAGCAGAGGCCGAGAAGGTCAAAATGATCATGCAAGACGTTCTTAAGCGTGGTTCTGAAGGCGACTTCTAAGTCGTCTCAAGGAGAGAGTTATGTTTTTCAATCGCCCCAGTACGACTTTGACGGAACGTTTAAACAATCTGGAGAAGCATCTTGCAGAAGAGCATCCGGATCTGTTGAGTGTTTTGCCGACGTACATGAAGTTGGACAAAGTGCTCTACCGTTTAGGGTTGCTGACGGCGGATGAAAGCTTGGCCACGCGCATCACCTGGTGGCCGCTGATCAGCGTGTTGGGCACGTTCTCCTCTGGTAAATCGACTTTCATCAATCACACGCTGGGCAAAGTCCTGCAGCGCACCGGCAACCAAGCGGTGGACGATAAGTTCACAGTGATGTGTTACGCGGCGCATGAAAATTCGCGCACGCTGCCGGGCTCGGCACTGAACCACGATCCGCGTTTTCCGTTCTTCGGCATTGGCGAAGAAATTGAAAAAGTGGCCGAGGGCGAAGGGCGGCGGATCGACACGTATCTGCAGCTTAAAACCGCTGACACCGATGTTTTGAAAGGCCGCACGCTGATCGATTCCCCCGGTTTCGATGCGGATGACCAGCGGCGCTCGACCCTGCGGTTGACAGATCACATCATCGATATTTCGGACTTGGTTTTGATCTTCTTCGATGCCCGCCATCCCGAACCGGGCGCGATGCAAGATACATTGACGCACTTGGTGTCCAAAGCTACGGGACGAGCAGATTCAACCAAATTCATGTACGTGTTGAACCAAATCGACACCACCGCCCGCGAAGACAATCCCGAAGAAGTCGTCTCCGCATGGCAGCGTGCCTTGGCTCAGGCGGGGGTGGCGAGCGGTCGGTTCTTGTGCATCTACAACGAAGACGCTGCGGTTCACATCGAAGACACAGCGTTGCGTGAACGTTATCAGCGCAAACGCAATGAAGATATGGCTGAAATTTCGCGCCGTATGAACGAGGTTGAAGTGGAACGCGGCTATCGCGTCGTTAGCGCCTTGGAAGACGTCTCGCGCCAAGTCGAAACCGAAGCTGTGCCCATGATCGAAGAGGCCGTGGCCAAGTGGCGTAAGTTCGTTATGGTCGGCGATGTTCTCGGTATTGTCGTTGCCGCTGGCTTGGTTTGGGCGGCCTTGCATTTCTTAGGTATGGAAACCCTTCAAGGCGCGTTCGATGCCGTTAACGGCTACATCGTGTCGATGATTGCGGTGGCTGCTGCCATCGGCGTTCTCGGGTGGTCGTGGCATTTCACCATGCGCAAGTTAATGACCAAATGGATTGCGCCTGCGTTGCCCGATCGCTATGGCGAACATGAGCTCAATATCCAAAATGGCTTTCGCAAAAGCACGCGCGTGTGGCGCAGCGCCTTTACGAAGGGTGTATCCGGTTGGGGCAAAGGCACGAAACGGATGCTGTCGGAAATCATCGGTGCTATTGAGGGCCACATTCAACGCCTAAACGATGAGCACACCGACCCGTCTGGTCGCAAAGCCATGCGTGTTGAATTGGAATCACAAATTCGGGAAACGGAAGACAAAGCTGAGGAAGAACCCGTAGCAGAAACACTCGTCGCAACCTCTACCGAGCAAGTACTGGCTCCGTCGGCAGATCAAAAAGTTGCGTCAAATTAACGGGAAATTTGGAAGTATATGGTTGGGTGGCTTAGAGGATGAACCTTTCAAGTGAACGTCAACCTAATGAATAAAAAAAGAAACGGGGTAGGCCGTGTATAGAAGAGTAAACAACAGCCGGTATATGGTCGCGGGCATCAGCGGTATCGTGGTTGTGATGAGCGTATTCACCTACTTGATGTGGGGGATTGCGAACCGGATCGACCAGATGACGGAAACCATCATCGGTATGGGGGACGATATCCACATTATGTCCGAAGCGCAAAAAGTGATGGTTCGTGACATTGGACAAATGTCTAAGGATATGAATTCCATGCAAGCTGCTGTCCAGGGTATGGATCAGCAGATGTATGTGGTGTCCCGCAATTTGGCCGTGATGACCGGATCGACCACGCACATGAATGCGAACATGGCACGTATGAGTCAAGACGTTGGACGTTCGTCCAACATGTTCTCATCGCCGATGGCGTATTTTTGGAACATGGGGCGCTAAGTTAAAGCACCACCCCAACGCATAAAAAGGCGGTCCTTAAGCAAGTTTCAGAAGCTTAAGGAAACCGCCTTTTTCTTTGGGCGGGCGCGGGATGTAGCGCTCAATGATTTTTGTGATTTCTTTGCCGTCCACTTCCATGTGGCCCAACTGGTCTTGTTCGTACAGATACTCAGCCACGGGTAAAATCGCGTCGCGCACATGGTCGGGCGCAAACATTTCGATGGCACGGTCTTCCAGTTCGAACAAAACGTCTTCGCTGTCGATTTCATCTTGGGGGGAAAGGCCCGCCAAAATGCGTGACAGTTCATCAATGCGTGAAATATCGCCGGAGCAACAGGCCGACATATCGCACACGGCTTCTTCGGCAATGTGTCCGCCGAACAGTTCCAGCGCGCGGTGCTCCAGAATATCCATGAAGGAATCCCAGCTGTTGGACATAAATCTTTTTTCGGAAATGGTCATCGGCGGGCGCGGCAACATGCGCACGGACACGATGTGTTGATTTAACAAATAGGCGGTAATGGTGTGCCCTGCTTCGTATACGCAGAGGCGAAAAAGATCATCCAAACATTTATCGTTGGGTGTTTTTGAAGTCATCCTGCCCTCGAATTTATGGTTCTTTATTCTTGGGCCGAATTATACATGATAGTTTGGTGTTAAGATATTTGAATTTTTCAAATGTGCAGTGCACAAAAGTGTGGTGCACGTTACGAACGTGCCGTTTCCCACCAACTTTGAAGGGCTTGTAAGTCGCACGTTAATTGTACATCCATGCCGCCCGTAAAGGCATTCCAGGATTTAAGCTCGTTCTTAGGCACGGAGACCACAGTGGGAATCGGCTCGGCGATGACGGCCATTAAGTCGTCGGAAATGCCGCCGCCGTCCTTTTCATGCTTGCCGAATTTTTCCACCACGACGATGTCTGCACCTTCGGCTATGGCGCGGCGCAAAATTTGCGCAGCCTCAGCCAAACGCGACAAGTCCAGGCTGCAGATTTTGTTGTCCAGTTCGTATTGGGTTGGGCGGACCAGTTCGACTTTGTCGCGTGTGTTGATGTCAATCGCGTCCACCCCACAACTTTCCGCCGGCACATC
Source organism: Magnetovibrio sp. PR-2 (assembly GCF_036689815.1). Classification (NCBI taxonomy): domain Bacteria; kingdom Pseudomonadati; phylum Pseudomonadota; class Alphaproteobacteria; order Rhodospirillales; family Magnetovibrionaceae; genus Magnetovibrio; species Magnetovibrio massiliensis. The sequence goes on from NZ_JBAHUR010000007.1 coordinate 44,541, forward strand.
AATGTCGCCGGGTTGCTCTTGCAAGATACCGTGTACGTTCAGGCCTTGGGCTTGCAGGCTGTCGACGAAGCCCTTCATGACGTCCCGAATGGGCTCGCCGCGTTCGTACACGACACCGACGACAACTGGCTCTGACTGTTCAACACTGCTCATAGGCTCAATCTCGGCTGGGGAGTTTGATGCAGTATAAACATCCGCTTTAAATCCCGATAGGGCGATTTGTGAGCGCCGCGGTTTTCTTGACGTTTCAACGTCATGGTGCAAAGCTACGGCATGAAACTTTTACGCTTTGGCCCTAAGGGCTCTGAAAAACCGGGACGGCTGGACGGGGATGGAAACATTCGCGATCTGTCGGCTCTGATCTCCGATATCGATGGGGCTTGTCTATCCGACGCTGCATTGGCAAAGCTTGCAGATGTCAAAGACGAAGGCTTGCCTTTGATCAGTGACGATGTCCGTATCGGTCCGTGTGTGACGGGTGTGGGTAAGATGATGGCCATCGGTTTGAACTTTTCCGACCATGCCAAAGAAACGGGGATGGAACCACCTGCAGCTCCCGTGCTCTTCACCAAATACACGTCTGCTATTAATGGCCCCAACGATGATGTCGTGTTGCCGCGTGGATCACAGAAAGCGGATTGGGAAGTTGAACTTGGCGTCGTTATGGGCAAAGCGGCCAAGTATGTATCCCAAGCCGAAGCCTTGGATTGTGTCGCGGGCTACACCGTGGTTAACGATGTCTCTGAGCGCTCCTTCCAACTGGAAGGCACAGGGCAGTGGGTGAAGGGCAAGTCGTGCGATACCTTTGCCCCATTGGGCCCTTGGCTGGTGACCCGTGACGAGATCGCCGACCCGCAAGATTTGAACATGTGGTTGGACGTGAACGGCGAAGCGCGACAACGCGGCAACACGCAAACCATGATCTTTTCGGTTGCGCACATCATCAGCTTCTTGTCGAACCACTTCACCCTGCATCCGGGCGATGTGATTTGTACCGGCACACCTCCCGGTGTCGGCATGGGCATGAAGCCACAGCAGTTCTTGAAAGACGGCGACGTGATGCGCTTGGGCATCGATGGTTTGGGTGAGCAAAACCAAGCCGTGCGCACCGACGATTAGTCTTTGAAGATATTGATCAGCTAGTCTTTAAAGATATCGATCAGTTCTGGCATGACCGCGTCGGGTTGGTGTTCCAACGCTTTTTTCAGCACGTAGCTGACCGCCTTGGCGGTGTTTGACTGTGCGTTTAACGCGCTTGCCATGTCGGTGTAGTAATCTAAATCTTTGGAAGCATTTTTGAGGGCAAAGCGAAAGGCGGAGCTGTCGCTGTCTTCAATAAACGGGCGCATACGGTCCAGTGCCACCCCGCCCGCTCCACCGGTCGCAAGAACGTCCGTCAACACGTCCAATTGAACACCACCCCGGTTGGCCGCAGCGACGGCTTCGGCAATGATGACGGCCTGACCGATGGACACAAAGTTGTGCAGCAGCTTTAAGCGGTGTCCTGCCGATACAGGGCCGCCGTGATAGATGTTTTCAGCGTACGTATCGATATAAGGCTTGGCGTGCGCGACGTCTTCTTTCGAACCGCCGACCAGGACATTGAGACACCCTTCTTCGGCTTCTTTGGGGGGGCGGGTCATGGGGGCGTCGACATAGCGCGCGCCTTTGCCTTGGATCAGACCGGCGATAACCAACGTATCTTCCGGCTGTGCCGTTGTCGCATCAATCACCAATGTGTTTGGTGAAATCAAGGATAAGAACCCACCGTCCGCGGTGACCACAGTTTCGACTTCGGGCGACCCCGGCAAAACCAAAATCACAGCATCTTTGTCTGAGACCACGTCCGCCATCTCGGCACTTAAAACGGCACCGGCTTCCACCAAATCATCGCACGATTGGTTGGCGGGGTGATCGAATATGGTCAGGTTCTGACCGGCTTTCAGGAGGTTTTTCGCAAGCCCATGGCCCATCAGGCCGCAGCCGATCAGGCCGATTGTGTTGTGTTGCTCCACGAGATTATCCTTCCAACCTTGTCTGAGGTGGCATTAGACCTACATTGGGCTAAGATTGCCAGAGCGTTTCTGTAGAGGACTTTTCCACCATGGTGCTCATTGATTGGGCTTTGCCGATTGTCGCGTTTTGTGCGTCCTCGACGTTCACGCCGGGGCCTAACAATGTCATGGTCACGGCTAGTGGTGCAAACTTTGGGTTCCGCCGCTCGATCCCTCATATCCTTGGCATCGCCATCGGTTTTGGTGTGATGAACATGTGTGTAGGGTTGGGGCTTGGGGGTGTGTTTGTGGCCTATCCGGAACTTCATGTGGTCCTAAAATATGCGAGCATTGCTTACCTCACATATTTAGCGTGGAAAATCGCGAGGTCCAGCCGTGCGGGGAAAGAAGAAGAAAAGGGCAAGCCCTTTACCTTTTTCCAAGCCGCAGCTTTTCAGTGGGTGAACCCCAAAGCCTGGGTCATTGCCATCGGTGCCGTGTCGACGTTCACCACGGTCGGCGGCGACTTACTGTTCGAAGTGATGGTGATTTCGATCATCTTCATACTGGTGACTTTTCCCAGTGCCAGCACATGGGCGGTGTTCGGCCTGATGATTGGACGCTTTTTGCAAACCCCAGGGCGCTTGCGTGCGTTCAATTGGACAATGGCAGGGATATTGATGCTGTCTCTTCTGCCCGCAACAGGGTTGCTGGATTATTGAGAGACGATGTACTGCGGCTTCATGCGGCCCATGGACAGCAGAAGCTGATAGATCGCCACGCGTTCGTCATAGCTGGACGTGGCGTAGTTGATCTGGGCGTTGTTGACTTCATTTTCAGCGTCCAGCACGTTGATCACGGTTTCTTTACCCGCGTCGCGCAGCTTTTTGCGGCTGTCGAACACTTCAGCAGCGATGTTAACGGCGTTGCCCAAGAGTTCTTTGCGTTCGCGCGACGTGACCAGAGACTGCCAGGATAAGCGCACCTGCTCGATCACTTTGGTCGAGGTGTATTCGTAGTTGTTCATCTGGGCGCGGTAGTCAAATTCGCTGGCTTCGCGTCCAGCCAGGGTCGAACCGCCCGAGAAAACGTCCCAGCTGGCCGACATGATGACGGAATAGTCGCGCCGGATGCCATTGGTGGCGTTGTTTTTCTTTTCGTAGTTGGCTGTGCCGGTTAAATCCAGGCTGGGATAAAATCCGCTGTTGGAACTGCGGCGTTGTTCGTGTGCCAATTCAACGTTTAGGCTGCCGCCGATCAAAGACGGATTTTCCGCCAAAGCGATATCAACCGAGCGTTCCAGTGAGGATGGAATGACTTGGGCCGGGGGGGTCGGGTCCAGCATGGTGGGCAAGTTTGGCGGATGTCCGAAAACCTGTTCATAGGTGCTGACGGCGTTCAGAAGTGCACCTTCGAAGCCGACACGGCGTTCCTTTGCGATTTGCAGACGGGATTTGGCCTGCAATACGTCAACCGTCACACCGGAACCCCGGCGCACGCGTTCGTCTTCCAGGTTCAGCTGACGTTGAATGGTGCGTTCGTTGTCGGCAGCCATTTCCACCAGTCGGCGTTGGCGCAGCACATCAACATAGGCCCGCACACCTTCGAACAAGGTGTTTTGGCGCGTGCCTTCCAGGGTCAGTTGAGCAATCTCGTGATTGACTTCGGCAATGCGCACGGTAGCGGAGGTGGCAAAACCGTCGAAAATAGGCTGGGTCACCGTCAAGGTGGCCGAGTTCAAAACACCACGCCACGGATCGCTTTCGTTGGCTTCGTCGGAGCGGGTAGAGGCGGTGTCGACGGTTTGCGGCCCGATCTCACCGGCGATGTTCACGGTCGGATAATAGCCCGCTTCGCTTTCGCGGATGGTCGCGCGGCGCGACTCCAGCGTGTTTTCCGATTCTCTGATCTTGGGGTGGCGGTCGATTAAGACGCGGAGCTCTTCTTCAATCGGGCGCGCCTGAGCACCTTCAGGGGCAAGCACAACCGGTCCCAAAACGGCCAAAACCGTTAGGGTTGAGAGGCTCTGCGCCAGTTTAGAGCTCTGAAATGCCACGTTCGAAAAACCCTTCGAATATCCCCAAAAATGCCCCGCAAATGCAGCAGGGCGTTGTGCTGATGTTCTATCACACTTCACCCCATCCCACAATTGTGGCTTTTGCAAAGATGGCTGTGCAAAAGGGGGGAGAATCTGCTTAAATAGCGAAAATAAAATGAATATCTCAAATCGATTTGAGAATGGTATTGAGGTGAGAACCAAAGTGAGTGGTGAATTGAAGACTGCAGCCGGGCTTAAGGCTGTAGGTGTGGCCCTTTTTGTGGCTGTGAGCATGACGGCGTGTGGCGCCGGCGTTAAATCCAAAAAAATCCAGGATGCGGCAACTCAAGCAGTTCAAAGCGACGCACGTGAGGTCTTGACCGCCTTTGCGGCCGAGGGTGACGCGGGCGCTCAGCTGGACTTGGCGTTGACGTTGATGGACACGGACCCGGCGTCTGCAAAACAATGGCTGGAAAAAGCGGCCATGATGGGCAACGGTCGCGCGGCTTATGAATTGGGCTTGTTGCTGGACGATCCTCAATATGCGCTGGAATGGTTTTCCATGGCCTCTGCCATGGGCCACGTGGGCGCGCGTTACCAAATGGGTGAAGCCTATTTGAACGGCAACGGCACGGCGAAAGAACCCGGTTGGGGATTGATGTGGTTGGAACGTGCTGCACGGGCCGGAAATTGCGATGCGCAATACGTTTGGGCCACTGCCATGCTGACGGGCAAGACGGCACAAGTGCGCCCCCAAGAAGCCCTGAAATGGTTGATGATTGCCGAGGACGGCGGGGTCAGCGCGGCAACGCCGTTGATCGAACAGCTCAAAGCCGATTTGATGGCGTTGACCATCGAAACCATTGAGGGCTACGCCGAAGGCTATCGCGGCAAATTGGCCGCTCCCCAAGTCGGTGATCGCGCTTCAATCCGCTTTGCGCAATATGCGTTGAGCAAGCTGGGCTACAAGCCCGGCAGCATCGACGGCATTGACGGTGAAAAGACTTACACGGCATTGGTGGCCTTTCGCCGGGCGGAAGGGCTTGGCAATGGTGGATTGAGCACCGCTGTGATGGACCGGTTGCGTGAAAAATTGGCGCGTCGTTAATCACGACGTGTAAAGTGGGTCATGCACGCGACCTTTGGTGAAGTCGAAAGAGGGACTGGAGCCGGATTATGAGCATTTGGGGAAAAGTCTTAGGCGGTGTCGCCGGATTTGCCTTAGGCGGGCCGTTGGGCGCGCTGCTGGGGGCGGTGGCAGGGCATGCCCTCGACAAAGTCCACGGGACCTTACCCCATGGCCGCGCGTCTCTGGAAGACCAGCGCCAAATCGCCTTTACGCTGGCCGTGATTGCTCTATCGGCGAAAATGGCCAAGGCTGACGGTCAAGTGACCCGTGACGAAGTCGACGCCTTTAAACGCCTGTTCCATATTCCACCCGATGAAATGAAAAATGTCGCCAAGGTCTTTGACCGGGCGAAAGTCTCGACCGCTGGGTTTGAACAATATGCGGCCCAAGTCGCCAAGCTGTTCCCCCACGAACCGGCCGTGTTGGAAGAATTGCTGGGCGGCTTGTTCATGATCGCCCAAGCCGACGGTGTGGTTCACCCGGCGGAGCTTGCGTATCTGCAGCGTGTCTCTGACATTTTTGGGTTTGATCAAGCCACGTTTGAGCGCATCACGGCGACACACCAGCCCAAGGACGAAGCCGATCCTTACAGTGTTTTGGGGCTTGCCCGTGAAGCCACGGACGCCGAGATCAAGTCTGCCTATCGTAAATTGATCCAAGAAACCCATCCGGACAAGCTCATGGCCCAGGGTATGCCGCAGGAGTTTATTGATCTGGCCAATGACAAAATGGCGGCCATCAATGCGGCTTATGACAAGATCAAACAGATGCGGGGTCTAAACTGAGGTCACAGATGAGCACGCCGCGCGTATCGCCCAATTTTAATGACCGCCCCCCTGATGTGCCCATCGACATGCTGGTGCTGCATTACACCGGCATGCAAAGCGCGAACGCCGCTTTGGACCGTCTGTGTGATGCAGAGGCTGAGGTCAGTGCGCATTATCTCATTGAAGAAGACGGCACGGTTCATCGTTTGGTGGATGAAGACAAACGCGCCTGGCATGCGGGTGTGTCTTGGTGGCGCGGGGCCACGGACGTCAACAGCCGCTCGATTGGGATTGAGCTGGTCAATCCCGGTCATGAATTCGGCTACCGTGCTTTTCTGGAACCCCAAATGGTGGCTCTGGAAGGTTTGGCTGGTGCAATCTTGAAACGCCACGCCATTCCCGGCCGCAATGTGGTGGGCCATTCCGACGTTGCGCCGCTGCGCAAAACGGACCCGGGCGAGCTGTTCGATTGGGCCCGTCTGGCGCAAAAAGGAATTGGGTTGTGGGCGCAAGACAGCGTTCTCGTTGATGCCAGCGCCGCTGAATTCAAAGCCATGTTGTTGGCGTTTGGGTATGACACCTCTGATTTCAATGCAGCGATTGTCGCGTTTCAGCGCCATTTCCGCCCAGCGCGTTTGACCACGGCGATTGAACCGGACTGTGTCGGCGTTTTGCAGGCGTTGCTTGATCAGGTCTGAAGCGTTAGGTTAGCGCCAGACCAGATGGCTGGATGGCTGCCCCATTTATGTGGGGAGGAAAGTCCGGGCACCACACAAACACGGTGCCGGTTAACGACCGGCGAGGGCGACCTTAGGGAAAGTGCCACAGAAAGCAAACCGCCTGAGTTTTCTCAGGTAAGGGTGAAAGGGTGCGGTAAGAGCGCACCGCGCGCCTGGCAACAGGGGCGGCACGGTAAACCCCACCGGGTGCAAGATCGAGAAGGACGGCCAGGGGCTTTGGGCCCCACGTGTGTTTGTGCGCCGCCGTTCGGGTGTATCGCGTGAGGCGTTTGGCGACAAACGTCCCAGATGAATAGTCATCCATCTTTCTTCGGAAAGGGGACAGAACCCGGCTTACAGGCCATCTGGTCTTTTACATCGTTTTAGGAGCCCCACATGTCAATACACACGGGATCATGCCTGTGCGGTCTTGTGGCGTGTGTTCTGTTTGACGATTCGTCCGCATATGCGCCGTCCGATGAGTTATTCACTGAAACCAAACAAAATTGGACGGTACTGAACCCAGATTTGCCGCATGACAAAGGCTCGCGCAAACGCGGCTAACGTCCTCCACAAGATCCGCGAAAGAGCCGCCTTCGGGCGGTTTTTTTGTGTCAGAAAGGCCCGCTTAAACCCCAGTCAAATCCAGTAAATCCCATTGACGCCCATCAATTCCCATGCTATCCCAATAAGACCCAATGGGATCCATGGGCGCGTTTTGCGTGTGCGTGGATGGGTCTTCAAGGCTTTGGCTTTGGCTTCATCAAGGGGATGGGGCTGCGTGGAAGCGGCGAAGGCGAAACGTCAAAGGCTAATCCAAACAAGGGGTTAGGTCTTTGCTAGATGCATCTGTAAGGGGGAGTTATGGCGCTGCTCGTCGGCCGTCATCTCAACAAGATCGATAAAAAAGGCCGGGTTTCTGTCCCGAAGCCTTACCGTGAGGCCGTCTTGGCGGAAGGCTTCTCGGGTGTCTACATCTACCCTTATTTTAAATACCCCGCTCTTGAAGGCGCTGGCGAAGCCTTCATGAAACGTCTTTCTGAAAGCATGGAAGACAATCTCGACCTGTTTTCCGACGAACAGGAAGATCTCGCCGCAATCACCTTGGAAAACACGTTTCAGCTGGCTTTCGATTCCGAAGGTCGCATTGTTTTGCCGCAAGACCTCTGTACACATGCAGGGCTTGACGGTCAGGCCTTGTTTGTGGGGCGCGGTTCGCGCTTTCAAATCTGGTCGCCCGATGCGTACCAAGAACATCGCTCCGGCGCTTTGGAGCGTGCCAAAGCCACAGGTGCTACGCTCCGGCTTTCCCCACAACGAACGGACGGGGAGTAGTCAAATGTCCATGCCTCACATCCCCGTTATGTTGAAAGAGGTCTTGGATACGCTCATCCCCCGTGACGGTGGCGTCTATGTCGACGGTACGTTTGGGAATGGCGGGTATTCGCGCGGCATATTGGAAAGTGCCGATTGTACCGTCTGGGGCATCGATCGTGATCCGAACGTCATTGCCAAAGCCCGCGATATGGAAAGCGAGTTTGGCGGCCGACTGCGTGTCGTGCAGGGCCGTTTTGGCGACATGTCGGACTTGCTCAGCGACAAAGGTGTGTCCGGTGTCGACGGTGTCGCGCTGGATTTGGGCGTGTCGTCCATGCAGTTGGATCAAGCCGAGCGCGGCTTTTCGTTCATGAACGACGGCCCCTTGGATATGCGTATGGAACAATCCGGGCCCAGTGCAGAAGACGCGGTCAACGACATGGGCGAAGAAGAACTTGCCAACGTCATTTACGAATTCGGCGAAGAGCGCAAATCGCGTTGGGTGGCGCATGCCATCGTCGAGGCGCGCGCTGAAAAACGCATCACCCGCACGAAGGAGCTGGCCGACATTGTGTCTTCCGTCGTGCGTAAATCCAAAGACGGCATCCACCCCGCGACCCGCACCTTCCAGGGCCTGCGCATTTATGTGAATGACGAGCTTGGCGAAGTGGATCGTGGTTTAAGTGGTGCGGAACAGCTTCTCAAGCCTGGAGGACGTTTGGCCGTGGTGGCGTTTCATTCTTTGGAAGACAAGCGCGTCAAAAGGTTTCTCAATGAGCGTTCGGGGAATGTGCCGAACCCTTCGCGCTATATGCCCGACCTCGAAGACAAAGGGCCTGAGCCCAGCTTTACGTTGCTCAAAAAAGGTGCGCTAAAGCCTGGCAAAGACGAATGCAAACTCAATCCGCGTGCGCGCTCTTCACGGTTGCGCATGGCGGAGCGCACGGATGCGCCAGCTTGGCGGCAGGGAGGGACGGCATGAATAAAGCTTTTGGCTATATCCGTCACACCACTTTGCTCTTTGTCATTTTGGCGGGTGGAATCTCTGCTGTTTTGTTTTCGGTGAAGTATCAGGTTCACGAGTTGGAAGACAATCATACGCGTTTGCTCAAAGAGCTCGACGAAGAACGCCGCGCGCTTCACGTGTTGCACGCCGAATGGGCAACGTTGAACGATCCGCGTCGTTTGGAAACTTTGGCGAGCGAACATTTGGGCCTAGAACCCGTGCCGCCGCGTCAAGTGGTGCATCCGGATGCCGTGTTGAACATTCCTATGCGTGAAATGACGTTTGGTGAAGAGGAGACAGCGAATGACTAAGCTATCTTCTCTGCAAAGCGAAATTCCGTTCGAAGCTTTGGACCCCAAACGCATCAAACTGGAAAGCTCGCGCAAAAATGCTTTGGACCAAGGGCGCACGCGTCTGCTGGTGACGGGTGTGGTGTTCTCCTTGGCCTTCTTGGTTTTGGGGGCACGTCTGGTTGATTTGTCGCGTCACGGCAACGGGGGTGGACCGAAGTGGCAGGCCCTGAGCTCCGCACAAATCGAAAAGCCGGTGGTCGCACGCGGTGATGTGTATGATCGCAATGGACATTTGATTGCAACCAGTCTGCCGACGAAGTCCTTGTATGTGGATTCCAAAGAGGCTCTGCGTGGTGGCAAGGCCGAAGCGGCGGCAGAAAAGTTGCTGACGGTGTTGCCGGGCCTGGATCGCAAGAAACTGATTGCCCGGATTAAAAGCGGCGGGCGTCAGGTGTGGATCGATCGCAATCTGACACCGGATCAAGTTTATGCCGTCAACCACTTAGGTCTTCCGGGATTTGGCTTTCGCCGTGAAGAACAACGGGTCTATCCCTTTGGCCCTACTTTTGCCCATGTTCTGGGTTACACCGATGTGGACGGCAAAGGGATTGCCGGATTGGAGCGCACGTTCCATTCCAAATTGGGCACGCACGGCGAAAGCTTGGAGCTGTCCATCGACTTGCGCGCGCAAACGGTGCTGCATCAAGAGCTCACCAAAGCGAAGGATAAATACACCGCCACGGGTGCTGCCGGGGTGGTGATGGACGTGAAGACCGGCGAGATCGTCGCCATGGCTTCTCTGCCCGATTTTGATCCCAACACCCGCCGAGGATCATTGGGGGACGCTGGGTTTAACCGCGTCACCAAAGGTGTGTACGAAATGGGATCGACCTTTAAACTGTTCAATACGGCGATTGCGTTGGACACGGGCACGGTGGGCATGACGGACGGCTATGACGCCACCGACCCCATTCGCGTGTCACGCTTCACCATTTCGGATTACCACGCCAAGAAACGCTGGTTGAGCGTGCCGGAAATTTTGATGTACTCCTCCAACATCGGCTCGGCCAAGATGGCGTTGGATGTGGGGGCGAAAACGCAAAAAGAATACCTCAAACGCTTTGGCTTCTTGGGCTCTGCGGATGTGGAGTTGCCCGAAGTCGGTAACCCGCTTTATCCGGTGCGTTGGAACAAGACCGAAACCATGACCATTTCCTATGGTCACGGCATCGCCGTCTCGCCGTTGCAGGTGGTCGCAGGTGTGTCTGCGCTGGTCAATGGTGGGGAAATGGTGCGGCCGACCTTGATCAAGCGTTCGGAGAAAAATCCGTTGGTGACGGAACGCGTCATCAAAGCCAAAACGTCCGATGCCATGCGCAAGATGATGCGCTTGGTGGTTCGCGGCGGTTCAGGGACGGCTGCTGATATCAAGGGGTACTTGGTGGGCGGCAAAACGGGGACGGCTGAAAAGCAAGCCGATGGCGGTTATGACAAAGACAGTTTGATGTCGTCGTTTGTTGCAGCCTTCCCCATGACCAGCCCGCGCTTTGTGGTGTTGGTGGTGATGGACGACCCGCAACTGCACGAAGGCCCTGCATATTTGCGCCCCACAGGCGGGCGCGTGGCAGCTCCGGTGGTGGGGGAAGTGATTGCGCGCTTAGGCCCGATCTTTGGCGTGGTGCCCGACAGCGGTGGCGATGACGCCGAAGAAGACCCTGACCACCCGTTGCATGTTCCGATTTCCGTCGGACCGAAACAATCCGCTGAGCTGCGTGGGGGCTTAACCCATGCGGCTTTCTGAGTTGATGAGAGGACAAAAGCCCGTGTTGAAACTGGCGTTACCGGATGAGGACTTGGAGGTGGCAGGCTTGACCTGTGACAGCCGCGCCGTGCGTCCGGGTTACGTCTTTGCGGCTCTGCCCGGCGCAAAAGTCGATGGTCGTGAATTCATCACCCAAGCCCAAGACAAAGGTGCGGTTGCCGTCTTGGCCCCCAGCGGCACCGAGGCCGATATACCCGTCATTCAAGACGACAACGTGCGTTTGCGGTTCGCCCAAATGGCCGCGAATTTCTATGGTCGCCAGCCCGAACACGTGGCCGCGATTACGGGCACCAACGGCAAAACTTCGACGGCTGCGTTCTTGAGCCAGATTTGGGAAAAGCTCGGCCATAAGTCCGCAACTGTTGGCACGTTGGGTGTGCATGGTTCCGGCTTTGAAGAGCCCGGAACTTTGACCACCCCGGACCCGGTTGATTTGCATCACACCTTGGCACGGTTGGCTGACGGCGGCGTGGATCACTTGGCCATGGAGGCCTCCAGCCATGGCTTGGAGCAGTTTCGTCTGGACGGTGTGAAGGTGAAGGCCGCAGGCTTTACCAACATCACGCGCGATCACTTGGATTACCACGGCACCATGGAAGACTACTTCGCCGCCAAGCTGCGTTTGTTCCGTGACGTTTTGCTGGACGAAGGTGTTGCCGTTGTGAACGCCGATTGCAAAGACATGTGCAAAGTGGTTGAGGCCGCTGAACTGCGCGGTATAAAAGTTTTGACGTTCGGCCGTGCAGGCAAGGACATTCGCGTGTTGGAACGCTTCCCCACCGGTGACGGTCAGACCATAACCTTCATGATGGGCAATCAAGACTTTAATGTGCGTCTGCCGTTGGCAGGAAGTTTCCAAATGGAAAACGTTTTGTGTGCTTTTGGTTTGGCCGTGGCGCTGGGTGCAAATGCTAAGGACGTGGCGGCTGGCGTGGAAACGCTGGAAGGCGTGCCTGGGCGTTTGCAGTTCGTCGGTTCCGTGAACGGAGCTTCGGTCTATGTGGACTATGCCCACACCCCGGATGCTTTGGAAAATGTTTTGAACGCTCTGCGCCCACATACTCAAAATGATCTGCATGTTGTTTTTGGTTGTGGTGGAGATCGCGACACAGGTAAACGTCCTGAGATGGGCAAGGTTGCAACGGACTTGGCGGACAGCGTTATCGTCACGGACGACAATCCACGCAGTGAAGACCCCGCGACCATTCGTAAAGAAATTTTGGCCGCAGCCTCTGGGGCCCAGGACATCGGTGACCGTCATACGGCCATCGTTCAAGCGGTGTGGAAACTCCAAAAAGGTGACGTCTTGGTTTTGGCCGGAAAGGGCCATGAAAAAGGCCAAATCGTCGGCGATCAAGTGTTGCCGTTCGACGATGTGAAAGAAGCTGAACAAGCCATAGAGGAGGTCCAGGCGTGAATATGATAAAACCAACGTACACACTTTGGTCTTCTGATGATGCGGCGCGCGTTTCGCAAGGCGATGCACATCGTGCATGGACGGCCTCAGGTGTTTCCATCAACACCCGCACGCTTCAGCCGGGCGATCTGTTTATTGCTATTCAAGGCCCCAATGTGGACGGTCACGACTATGTTGCCGATGCCTTTGAAAAGGGTGCCGCGGCCGCGTGCGTGCATCACCGCCCGCCGGTGCTTGATCCCGACGCACCCTTGTTGGTGGTCGAGGACACCATGAAAGCCATGGAAGATATGGGCCGTGGGGCGCGGGCGCGCTTAGATCATGCCAAAGTCATTGCCGTGACCGGATCGGTCGGCAAGACCGGCACCAAAGAAGCCTTGAAGGCCGTGTTGTCCAAACAAGGCAAGACGTCAGCCAGCGAAGGCAGTTTAAATAATCACTGGGGCCTGCCGCTGAGCTTGGCGCGCACGCCCGCAGATGCAGACTATTCGGTTTTGGAAATGGGCATGAACCATCCGGGCGAACTGACGCCCTTGTCCAAAATGGCCCGTCCGCACGTGTGTGTGATCACGACCATTGCACCTGCACATACAGAGTTCTTCACATCCACCGCAGAGATCGCCGATGCCAAAGCCGAAATTTTCCAAGGCATAGAAGAGGGCGGTTCGGCGGTTCTCAATCGTGACATTGCCGAGTTTGAGCAACTGAATGCAGCGGCTAAGAAAGCGGGCATTGAAGATGTGATGACATTCGGCGCGGCCGAGGGCGCTGACTTTCGTTTGAAAGATTTCACGCTGGACGCCAATGGATCCGACGTGACGGCGGTGACACCTTGGGGCGAATTGTCGTATCGCATCGGTCTTGCGGGTCAGCACTGGGTTCAAAATTCCCTGTGCATCCTCGCTGCAGTTCATGCTGGGGCTGGGGATGTCGAACAAGCCGCAAAAGATTTGGCGGACTTAACGCCGCCCAGCGGTCGCGGTCAGCGCTTTGACATTCAGTTGGACGATGGCATTTTTTCTCTGATCGACGAAAGCTACAACGCAAGCCCCGTCGCTATGGATGCCGCGTTGGCTGTCTTGGCAGCCCAACCGGCCACCGGTAAACGCATTGCCGTGTTGGGCGATATGTTGGAGCTGGGCGAAGACACGCCAGCAGAACATGCGGCTTTGGCAGACTTGATTTCAAAGCACAACATCGACCAGGTCTATATGTCCGGTGAAGCCATGGAGAATCTTTGGAAGGCACTTCCTGATGGCGTGCGTGTCAAACACACCATCACGTCTGATCTTCTGTCGGGCGTCGTGCGCGAAGCCGTGCGTCCGGGTGATGTTGTGATGGTTAAAGGATCCGCAGGCTCACGCATGGGCCGAGTGGTTGAAGCCTTGAAGGCGCTCGATAAAAATTTTCAAAAGGGAGATGCATAAATCATGCTGTACCACCTGTTATTTCCCTTAGCGGATCAATTCCCAATCTTTAACGTGTTTCGCTATCTGACGTTCCGCACGGGCGGCGCGGTGATGACGGCGCTGATCATCAGCTTTGTCATCGGGCCTTATTTGATCAAAGTCCTGCACATGCGTCAAAAGGGCGGTCAGCCTATCCGTGATGACGGGCCTGAAGGACACTTGCTGACCAAACAAGGCACGCCGACCATGGGCGGGTTGATGATTTTAATCGCCATGGTGGTATCCACCATATTGTGGGCGGATTTGTCCAACGGTTTCGTTTGGGTGGCCCTGGGTGTGACGGTGTCTTATGGCGTCATTGGGTTTTTGGACGATTACTTGAAAGTCTCGCGCCGCAATCACAAGGGCCTGCCCGGAAAAATGAAATTGCTGTTGCAAGTGGCTTTTGCCATGGCCGCAGCGGTTTGGACGATGCGTTTGTTGCCGGGTGATTTATCGACCACCTTGGCCGTCCCGTTTTTGAAAGACGCCTTGGTCCAGCTGGCTTGGTTCTTCCCGGTGTTTGCTACGTTTGTCATGGTTGGGGCATCGAACTCTGTGAACTTGACCGATGGTTTGGACGGTCTCGCCATCGTTCCGGTGATGATTGCCGCAGGCGTATTTATGTTGATTGCGTATCTGGTCGGCAACACGGTGTTTTCGGGATACCTGCAGCTCCACTATGTTCCGGGTACAGGTGAGTTGGCGACGTTCTTGGGCGCGCTCATCGGTGGCGGCTTGGGTTTTTTGTGGTTCAATGCGCCGCCCGCGCGCGTGTTCATGGGCGATACCGGGTCTCTGGCGCTCGGCGGGGCCTTGGGGACCGTGAGTGTCATCACCAAACACGAGCTGGTGCTCGCCATTGTTGGTGGCTTGTTTGTGTTGGAAACGGTTTCTGTGATTGTGCAGGTCTTGTCGTTCAAGCTGACGGGCAAGCGGGTGTTCGCCATGGCACCGCTGCATCACCATTTTGAGAAAAAAGGTTGGGCCGAGCCCACCATTGTTATTCGCTTTTGGATCATCGCCACCATCTTGGCGCTGATCGGTTTGTCCACGTTGAAGTTGAGGTAAGGCGCACAGATGATTTCGTGCGAAGGATACGCCACCAAACACGTTGCCGTCGTTGGACTGGGACAGTCCGGCTTGGCCGCCGCGCGCGCGCTGTGTCGCAGCGGTGCACGTGTTTTGGCTTGGGATGACGGTGAGGCTGCGCGCAAAACTGCCGAAGTCGAAGGCATCCCTGTGCGCGAACCGTCACGCATCAACTGGGCGGCACAAGACGCATTGGTGTTGAGCCCCGGCATCCCACACACCTACCCCAAACCCCACGTGGCTGCGCGCATGGCAAAAGATGCGGGTGTGCCGATCATTGGCGATGTGGAACTGTTGATCACGTCGGGTGCACAAGCCCCGCGCATTGCCATCACAGGAACCAACGGCAAATCCACCACGACGGCATTGGTCGGGCATATTCTGGAAAGTGTTGACCGCGACGTCGAAGTCGGCGGCAATCTTGGTCCCGCCATTTCAGATATGGCGATGATGGAACATGACGGCGCTTATGTGTTGGAACTGTCTTCGTATCAATTAGAGCTGTGCCCGTCGGCACGGTTTAAAGTTGCCGTTTTGTTGAATATTGCACCGGATCATTTGGACCGACACGGCGGCATGCATGGCTACATCATGGCTAAGCAACAGATTTTCCGTGGACAAGGTGCCGGCGACACGGCGATCATCGGCTTGGACGATGAACACAGCCGTCAAGTCTATACAGACATCAAAGCCGCCAATCACCGCACCGTTATTGGCATCAGCTGCCAAGGCCCTGTTGCAGGGGGCATCTATGTTCAAGACGGCATGTTGATCAACGATGTCAAAGGCGATGCCAAGCGCATCATGGATGTTCGCGGACTGCAAAATTTACCCGGCTCGCACAATGCCCAAAACATTGCGGCGGCTTATGCCATTGCGTGCTCCATGCATGTCCCGACAGACGACATCGTCAAAGCTGTCAAAAGTTTTCCAGGTTTGGCCCACCGCCAAGAACGCTTGGGCGAAATCGACGGCGTGACGTTTGTGAACGACAGCAAAGCCACCAACGCCGAAGCCGCAGCCAAAGCCTTGGCATGCTACGACAACATCCATTGGATTTTGGGTGGCCGCGCAAAAGACGGCGGCTTGGACGGCTTGGACGGTTTGTACGGCTCCCTCACCAAAGCCTATGTCATAGGCGAGTGCGCCGAAGACTTTGCGCGTCAATTGACGGGCAAAATCGATGTGCAAATGTGTGGAGATTTAGAGACCGCAACGAAGGCTGCATTCTTGGACGCTTCCGGTCAAGCGGCGACGGTTTTGCTGTCGCCCGCAGCAGCTTCGTTCGACCAATACCGTAATTTTGAAGTGCGCGGCGACGCGTTTCGCGAAATCGTCAGCGCGTTAACCAGAGATGCAACCCGGGGGGCAGCCTAAGCCATGAGCACCTTCACCCGCACCGATACATCCGTTGTCAGCCGATGGTGGTGGACCATCGATCGTATAACGCTGTTGACGGTCATGGTCATTGCAGCCCTGGGCGCCATGTTGGTGGCGTCCGCATCGCCTGCTGTGGCGGAACGTATTGGCCTGGAAAGCTATCACTTTATCAATC
This sequence comes from Magnetovibrio sp. PR-2, assembly GCF_036689815.1. Taxonomy (NCBI): domain Bacteria; kingdom Pseudomonadati; phylum Pseudomonadota; class Alphaproteobacteria; order Rhodospirillales; family Magnetovibrionaceae; genus Magnetovibrio; species Magnetovibrio massiliensis. Next base: position 61,138 of record NZ_JBAHUR010000007.1, read on the forward strand.
GCCACTTTGTCTTTTTACCCATGGCGTTATTGGTGATGGTCGCCACATCTTTGTTGACGCCACAAGGTGTCCGCCGCTTGGCTGTGTTAGTTTTTGTCGGTGCGTTGGCCGCAATGGTCGCCGTTTTGTTTTTGGGCGCAGAAATTAAAGGCGCAACACGTTGGCTGTATGTTGCAGGTTTTTCTTTGCAGCCGTCGGAATTCATCAAGCCGGCCTTTGCGGTCGTGGCCGCGTGGATGTTTGCCGCGCAAAAACTGGATGAAGACGTGCCAGGCTATGCGATTTCCATTGGCCTGTTCGTTGTGGTGATCGGTTTGTTGATGTTGCAGCCGGACTTTGGCATGTCCATCGTGGTCGCCAGTGTTTGGGCGGTGCAGTTCTTTATTTCCGGCCTGCCGTTGATCTTGGTCGGCGCGATTGCGCTGTTGTTGATCTTGGGCGGCTTTGGCGCGTACTTAACCCTGGATCATGTGCGCTATCGCATCGATAAGTTTTTGGACCCGTCCAGTTCCATGGGCTACCAAGTCGAAAAGTCTTTGAACGCGTTTGAAAACGGCGGCCTGTTTGGTCGTGGCCCGGGTGAGGGGCGCGTGAAGGAAGTTCTGCCCGACGCCCACACCGATTTTATATTGGCCGTTGCCGGTGAAGAGTTCGGCATCGTCTTGTGTCTGGTGATCGTCGCATTGATCGGCTTTGTCGTCTTGCGCGGCTTTACCCGCGTGCTCAACGACAGCGACTTTTTTGTGATGGTTGCGGTGACAGGTCTGCTGACCCAGTTTGCCTTGCAAGCGATCATCAACATTGCCTCGACGACACACCTGATTCCGCCAAAGGGCATGACGTTGCCGTTCATCAGTTATGGCGGCTCGTCAACTCTGGCTTTGGCGTTGGGGATGGGTATGGTCTTGGCGTTGACGCGTGTGCGGCCTGGCGCACACCATGGTTTGAGGGGGCGCAAATGAGCGATAAGCCTCACGTTCTTTTGGCCGCAGGTGGTACGGGCGGGCACGTCTTCCCCGCAGAAGCCTTGGCGAGCGAGTTGTTAAACCGCGGCTACCGTTTGGGCTTGGTGACAGACAAGCGCGGCAAAGCCTATGGCGGTGCCTTGGGTGAATTGGAAACGTACCGCATTGCCGCTGGCGGCATTGCGGGCAAGGGTGTTTTTTCGAAAATCAAAAGCGTTTTGGAGTTGGGTGTTGGAACGTTTCAAGCGTGGCGTTTGTTGAAGCAGTTAAAACCGGACGCTGTCATCGGTTTTGGTGGATACGCGTCTGTGCCGACGATGATGGCGGCGACATTTACCACTACGGCTACAGGCCTGCATGAGCAAAATGCACTGCTGGGCCGTGCCAATCGTTTGTTGGCCGGGCGGGTGGATGGCATTGCCTCCAGTTTCAAAGACACGCGGGGTGTTCCTGCGGCAAATGCAAACAGCATCAAACTCACAGGCATGCCGGTGCGCGCATCCATAGCAGACAAAGCAGACGCGCCGTTTCCGCCCACTGAGGGAGATGCCCCGCTGGGGGTGTTGGTGCTGGGGGGCTCGCAAGGGGCCACGGTGCTCAGCGAAGTGGTGCCCGAAGCGCTGGCGAAATTGCCCGATGACATCAAAGCGCGCTTGGACGTGACCCAGCAATGTCGTGAAGAAGATTTACAAGTGGTGCAAAACGCTTACGCGTCTTCGGGCATTCGCGCGCATCTCGCGACGTTTATCGATGATGTGCCGCAATGCATGGCTAAGGCCCATGTGGTGATATCGCGTGCAGGGGCTTCAACGGTCAGCGAAGCCTTGGCGATTGGGCGGCCGTCGATTTTGGTGCCGTATCCGTTTGCAGCGGACGACCATCAGACCTATAACGCACAAGCCGTAGACGCAGCGGGTGCGGGCTGGATTATGCCGCAAGACACGTTCACGGCGGATAACTTGGCGATGCGTCTCGACAGTTTGTTGGGACTGCCCGCCGTTTTGGAAAAAGCTGCCCGCTGCGCCAAGGACCTCGGGCGCGCGGACGCAGCCAAACAATTGGCAGACATGGTGGCAGAGCTGATCGACAGCTCCGCCCAAACGAAAAGGAGCTAAGTGGCATGAGAGCTTTGCCGCTGGATATCGGAACCATTCACTTTGTCGGCATTGGCGGCATTGGCATGAGCGGCATCGCCGAAGTGCTGCACAACTTAGGCTATTCGGTTCAAGGATCCGACCAAGCCGAAGGCCCCAACGTTGTGCGCCTGCGCGAACTGGGCATCAACATTCACGTCGGCCATAGCGAAGACAACTTGGGCGAAGCGGGTGTGGTGGTGATTTCCAGCGCGGTCAAATCCGATAACCCCGAAGTCGTCGGTGCGCGTAAGCGTTTGATGCCTGTGGTTCGTCGCGCGGAAATGCTGGGCGAACTGATGCGCCTCAAATGGTCCATTGCCGTTGGCGGCACGCATGGCAAAACCACAACGACGTCGTTGGTGGCACAGTTGTTGGATGCGGCGGGTCTGGACCCGACTGTGATCAACGGCGGTATTATCAACGCCTGGGGCTCTAATGCTCGTTTGGGCTCGGGCGATTGGATGGTTGCCGAAGCTGACGAGTCGGACGGGACATTCTTGAAGTTGCCCTCCACAATTGCCGTGGTCACCAACATTGATCCGGAACACTTGGACCACTATGGCGACTTCGACACCTTGCGTGCAGCCTTTGCCCAGTTTGTCGAAAATATTCCCTTTTATGGCTTTGCGGCGCTGTGCATTGATCACGCCGAAGTTCAAGCTTTGATCCCCCGCGTTTCTGACCGGCGCATCATCACGTACGGTTTCAACCCGCAAGCCATGGTGCGCGGCGAAAACGTGCGACCGGGGCCGGATGGCATGATGTTCGATGTGAGCTTTTCCGGAAGCGCAGACAACAAGGCCACGGTCGTCAAAGACGTGATGTTGCCCATGTACGGTCCGCACAACGTGCAAAACACTTTAGCGGCTGCGGCGATTGCCTATGAGATGGGCATCGATCCCAACGTCTTGAAAACCGCGTTCGGTAATTTCGAAGGTGTGAAACGCCGCTTCACCAAAACGGGTGAGGTGGACGGCATTACCGTGATTGACGATTACGGTCACCACCCGGTAGAAATCGCAGCCGTCTTGAAAGCCGCACGCGGGGCTGTGAGTGACGGCCAAGTGATCGCCGTTGTCCAGCCTCATCGCTATTCCCGCCTGCGCGATTTGTTCGAAGAGTTCTGCACCTGCTTTAACGACGCCGACGCCGTGTTGGTGGCGGATGTGTTCGAAGCGGGCGAAACACCCATTGAAGGCTATAACCGCGAAAGCTTGGTTGCGGGATTGCGCGAACACGGGCACCGCACCGTGATGTCTTTGGCCGATCCCGACCGTTTGCCGGATGTGGTCAACGACCTCGCCAAGTCCGGCGATATGGTCGTGTGTTTAGGTGCGGGGAACATCACGCAATGGGCAAACAAACTGCCTGACCGTTTGAAAAAAGTAAGAGGGAGCTAACATGATGGCTGCCGCTACGCAAACCACCAACTTGATCAACCGCCTGCCAAAGGTGCGCGGCCGATTGAGTGCGGGCGCATCGCTCGCCAAGGTGACGTGGTTTGGTGTGGGCGGTCCGGCGGAAGTTCTTTTCAAACCTGCCGACGCAGAAGACTTGGCGGACTTTTTGACAAACAAATCGCAAGACGTGCCCGTCACGATCTTAGGCGTCGGCTCCAACATGTTGGTGCGCGACGGCGGTATTCCCGGTGTGGTGATCCGCTTAGGCCGTGGCTTCGTTGATGTCGATGTTACCAACGCCGACGTGATCTGCGGTGCAGGGGCCTTGGACGGCAACGTTGCGAAGGCCGCCATGGAAGCCGGTGTGACCGGGCTTGAGTTTTTAAGCGGCGTTCCCGGAACCATCGGTGGAGCATTGCGCATGAACGCGGGTGCTTATGGTGCGGAAATGCAAAACATCGTCGTCGGCGCGATCGCGCTGGACGCAAAGGGCAATCGTCAGCGTTTAGATTCTGCTGATTTAGGTTTTTCATACCGTCAAAGCGCGGTCCCCAAAGATTGGGTATTCATCCAAGCGCACCTTCGCGGTCATGCGGGTCAAGTCGAAGACATTCGCGGACGCATGGACGACATCAAACAAGCGCGCGAAGACAGCCAGCCGCTGCGCACGTCCACTGGGGGCTCGACCTTTAAAAACCCTGATGGTCACAAAGCGTGGGAATTGATTGATCAAGCCGGGTGCCGGGGTCTTCGGATCGGCGGGGCGCAAGTGTCGGAGAAACACTGTAACTTCCTGATCAACCACGGCAACGCAACAGCGGCCGACATCGAAGACCTGGGCGAAGAAGTCCGCCGCAGGGTGAAAGAAAACTCCGGCATTGAGCTGGACTGGGAAATCAAACGCATCGGCGTGCGGCCAAAGGTTGGACCAGAGGGAGAATCCCAATGACCAAAAATGTAGCCGTCTTCATGGGGGGATGGTCGGCGGAACGTGATGTCTCGCTGGTGTCTGGTGCAGCGTGTTCCGAAGCGTTGAAGCGCGCGGGCTATTCTGTAACCCCAATTGACGTGCAACGCGATGTGGGCTCTTTGCTGGGCCGATTGTTCCCCAAACCCGATTTGGTGTTTAATGCACTGCATGGCCGCTTTGGTGAAGACGGCTGTGTTCAGGGTTTGTTGGATATTTTAAACATCCCCTACACCCATTCCGGTTTGACGGCTTCTGCTGTGGCGATGGACAAACCTTTGGCCAAACGTCTGTTCAAAGACGCAGGCATTCCCGTCGCCGAAGATATGGTCGCCACCCGTGACCAGGTTTTGGCGGGTGAGGTTTTGAAACCACCCTATGTGGTCAAGCCCGCAAACGAGGGCTCCAGCGTCGGCATTCACATCGTCCGTGAAGGCGAAAACGAATTGCCGTTTGCACATGACAGCTGGCCTTATGGTGAAACGGTGATGGTCGAACAGTTCATTGCCGGGCGAGAATTTACCGTTGCCGTCATGGGCGACAGACCGCTTGCCGTGACAGAGATTTCAACCGACCATGAATTTTATGACTACGATGCCAAATACGCCGAAGGGGGCTCGACCCATCAAATCCCGGCGGACATCGAAACCGACGTCTATGACGAAGCCTTGCGTTTGGCCAAATTGGCTCATGACACGCTGGGTTGTCGCGGCGTCAGCCGTGCCGACTTCCGTTACGACGGACAGGCGCTTTATATCCTAGAGGTGAACACCCAACCCGGCATGACGCCGACGTCCTTGGTGCCAGAACAGGCCGGGCATGTCGGCATCAGCTTCGAAGAGCTGGTCAGCTGGATGGTGGAAAACGCGGAGTGTGATGCATGAGAAATATGTTGAGCAAATTACGCAAGTCCGACGAACTGTTGGATGCAGCCGGGCAAGAGCCAGCGCTCACGCCCAAACGTAGACGCGTGGTGCCGTTCCATAAACGGCCGCAAACCGTCTTTATCACGGCGGTGCTGGGCTTAGGCATAGTCGCGGGCGGTCTGCATTGGTCGTGGAAAAACGGCTTTGTTCAAGACGCCTATGCGCAAGTCAAATGGTCGGTAATCAAAGTCACGGCGGACCTGGGCTTTACGGTTCAAGAGGTATTGGTCACCGGGCGCGGCGAAACGGCGCGCGATGATCTTTTGGCGACCCTTGGCATTCAACGCGGGGCGCCGATCTTGGCATATGATTTTGCACAAGCGCGCGAACGCGTCGAAGAGTTGCCGTGGGTTTTTCAAGCCCGCGTCGAACGTTTGTTGCCTGACACCTTGGTTATCCACTTAACCGAACGCCGCCCCATGGCGCTGTGGCAACACCGCGGTTCGTTTTCATTGATCGACGACAACGGCGTGGTGATTACGCACAATGCGTTGGATCGTTTTTCCAATTTGATCCAAGTGGTGGGTGAAGACGCCCCCGACCATGTGGGCGGATTGTTGGAGCTGCTGGAAACCCAGCCGGAACTCTTGGCCCAAGTGAAAGCCGCTGTGCGGGTGGGTGGCCGGCGTTGGGACTTGTCCTTACAAGGCGGGGTAGATGTGCGTCTGCCCGAAGACAATGCACCGAAAGCCTTGGCGCGCTTGGCGGCCTTTGAACAGGAAAGTGGTGTGTTGGCCCGTGACATTCGTGTTTTGGACTTGCGCATGCCCGACCGTGTGATCGTGCGGCGAAATGTCATCCCAGAACGCCGCCCCAAACGGAAAGGCGGACAACAAACTTAGAAATTTTGGCCAGCTTAAGTCATTTGAAACTTTAGTTTAAGAAAATTGGTTTAATCGAAGCGTTGCAACGTTAGAAAGACCAACAAGAATGCATCGCCACCAACCTCAACCGAAACCGCGTAACGGCCTTGTCGCCGCCTTGGATATCGGTTCAACCAAAGTATCGTGCTTGATCGCGCGCAAGGAAGGCACGCGCCCGCCGCGTGTCATTGGTGTTGGACACCATGCATCCGCGGGTGTCAAAAATGGCACCATCGTGGATATGGAACAGGCCGAAGCCACCGTGCGCGCCGCCGTTGGCGCAGCCGAAGAAATGGCGGGGGCTAATATTGAGTCCGTATTCGTGTCGTTGACCGGCACTGCGTTCAATTCACGCTTGGTGGCCTATGACATCAATATTTCCGGTCACGAAATCGGCGATCAGGATCTGCGCAAAATTTTGGACGCTACACGCCTGACCCAATCCTTGCCGCAAGACCAAGAAATCGTGCACTCGATCCCGGTGGGCTATTCCATCGATGGCAATCGGGGTGTGCGCGACCCGCGCGGTATGTTTGGCGATAGTCTGGGCGTGAACCTGCATGTAGTCACGGCCCAGACCAACGCGCTGCGCAACATCGATACCTGTTTGCACCGCTGTCACTTAGACGTGGACGGTCATGTGGTCTCCCCTTACGCCAGCGCCATGTCGGCTTTGGTCGAAGATGAAATGAAGCTGGGCGTGACCTTGGTCGATATGGGCGGCGGAACGACGAACATCTCCGTCTTTTTTGACGGCGAGCTGATGCACGCCGACTGCATTCCCGTGGGCGGCATGAACGTCACCAACGACATTGCGCGGGGCTTGTCCACGCCTGTTCAGCATGCGGAGCGGATGAAGACCCTTTACGGCAACTGTATGCCGTCCCCCAAAGACGATTTGGAAGTGTTGAAGGTTCAGTTGATCGGCGAAGAGCAGACGGGGGAAACCAACGAAGTCCCGCGCTCCATGCTGGTGGGTATCATCCGACCGCGGTTGGAAGAAACCTTTGAGTTGGTGCGCGATCGCTTGCACGGCGCCGGGTTCGAACGTCTGTCGGGTCCGCGTCTTGTCTTAACGGGCGGCGCCAGTTTGCTGCCCGGCGTGCGTGAATTGGCCGGCGAAATCCTGGGCAAGGACCAAGTGCGCATGGCCAAACCGCGTTACTTGGAAGGCATGGCGGAAGTCGCCTCCGGCCCGCAGTTTTCTGCGTGTGCAGGTCTTGTGAACTATGCCTATGAAACTGCTGAAGAAACTTTGGGTCGCACCTATCGCCCCAAAGAGCAGCCTGCCAGCCGTTTTGGTAAAATCGGCCAGTGGCTGCGGGATAATTTTTAAGCCCAAAATATTGTCCTAATAACGCCTTCCGACTCGCAAATCGAATCCCTTTCAACAGCATCGTGCGAATCGGCGGTAAATGTGGCTAAAGTTACGAAATATTAAGGCTTTTCGCCGACAAGTAATAAAACGAGCGGAGTGTGGAGCTGAGCTATGAGCATCAATCTAAGCGTACCCCAAAATGAGACCGTCGAGCTGAAGCCGAAAATCACCGTTGTGGGTGTTGGCGGCGCAGGCGGAAACGCTGTGAACAACATGATCAACGCCCAATTGGAAGGTGTTGAGTTTGTTGTTGCGAACACGGATGCGCAGGCTTTGACCTCGGCTGCGACTGAGCGCCGCATTCAACTGGGCACAGGATTGACCCAAGGTCTGGGGGCTGGCTCCAAGCCCGAGATTGGTCGCGCTGCCGCAGAAGAAACCATCGACGAAATCAACGACCAGCTCAAAGGTTCGCACATGGTGTTCATCGCCGCCGGTATGGGTGGCGGAACAGGGACAGGTGCCGCTCCGGTCATCGCGCGCGCGGCTCGTGATTTGGGTGTTCTCACGGTTGGTGTCGTCACCAAGCCGTTCCAATTCGAAGGCCGTCATCGCTTTGGCATTGCCGAGCGCGGCATCGAAGAGCTGGAACAGTATGTCGACACGTTGATTATCATTCCCAACCAAAACCTTTTCCGCGTCGCCAATGAAAAGACCACGTTCTCCGATGCCTTCAAAATGGCTGACGACGTGTTGTATTCCGGTGTGCGTGGCGTGACCGACCTGATGGTCATGCCCGGTCTGATCAACTTGGACTTTGCCGATGTGCGCTCGGTCATGAGCGAAATGGGCAAGGCCATGATGGGCACCGGCGAAGCCGAAGGCGAGCGCCGTGCTCTGGACGCTGCCGAAGCCGCTATTTCCAACCCGCTTCTGGACGACACCTCCATGGCGGGCGCCAATGGCGTGCTGATCAATATTACCGGCGGCAACGACATGACGTTGTTCGAAGTTGACGAAGCCGCCAACCGCATCCGCGCCGAAGTCGACGAAGACGCTTACATCATCTTCGGTTCGACCTTCGACGGCGAGCTGGATGGCCGCATTCGCGTTTCCGTGGTGGCTACGGGTATTGACGCCGAACAGTGCAAACGTCCCGAGCCGGAAGTGCTGACCATGCACGCCGAACCGGTGGCTCAAGCGCCTGTTCGCGAAGAGCCCGAAGTTGAAGACACCCCGATTACCCAGCCGGAACCAAGCGTTGCCGCTGTGCTCAGCGAAACGGTTGCAATGGCTGACGACGAAGATGAAGCCGACCCGGTGAACGACCCGGTCATGGTTGAAGACACGCCGCAGACTTTGGATTTTGATCTGTCCGCAACGGTGGAAAAAACCGAAGCCCCTGTTCAAGCGGAACGGACAGAAGCGGAAGATCTTCTGGACGAGAACATTGAAGACATGGGCGCGCCTGAGCCCAGCCGCATCCCGGCCAGCTTCTCCGCCCCCACGGCCACGCCGTCGGCCAGCGAAGAAGACGCCTTCATTCCGCCCGCACCGACTTTGGTCGAAGAAGATGAGCCTGAAATCGACCCGATGGCCGAAGCTGCCATGGTCAACGGAGGCACAGGGGCCGGTTCAGCGCCGACCGCCAAAGCCACCAAAGGTCCAAGCTTGTTCGAGCGTGTCACCGGTGGCGCGAAAAACCGGGTGTCCATGTTTGGCTCCAAAACCGCCGAAGCGGTTGCTCCGGCTCCGGCTCCAGCCCCGGCGGCTTCGCAACCCGCTGCCAGTCTGACGGGCGCCCCGGTTCAACCGACCACACAGATGAAAACATCCGCTATGGCCGAGCCCGCATTACAAGGTTTGGACCCGCAAGAGCGCCTGCAAACCAGCCAGTCCGAAGACGATTTGTTGGACATTCCGGCGTTCCTTCGCCGGCAGGCAAACTAAGCCTTTTAAATCAATGGCTTGCAAATGTTTCAGGCTGTAACAAAAGGTAACAGTGTTTGATTTGAGCGCTTCAGTCCAGGGTGGTAAACCCATTACTGAAGCGCTCTTTCTTTAAGAGACGCCGAAACAAAAGGCTCCAAAGGGGCTAGAACATAAATTTGGCTGCAAAATGCAGTTCTGGGGTTTAAGGAACACATACCGTGATCAAGCAAAAAACGTTGAAGAGCGCCATCAGCTGCACCGGCATCGGTCTGCACTCGGGTGAAAAAATCACCATGACGCTCAATCCAGCCGAAATTGACACAGGTATCGTTTTCCGCCGCACCGACATCCAAGGCGATGGTGCTCAAATCCCCGCAAAATTCGACACGGTTATCGACACGCGTATGTGCACCACCATCGGGTTGGAGCCTGCGAAATCCATCGCCACCATCGAACATTTGATGGCAGCCTTGGCCGGGAGCGGCGTCGACAACGCGCTGATCGAAGTCGGCGGCGCCGAAGTCCCCGTGATGGACGGCAGCTCGGCTCCGTTCTTGTTCTTGATCGATTGCGCAGGTGTCGAAGACCAAAACGCCGCACGCAAAGCCGTTCGTGTGCTCAAACCCGTTTCCATCGTTGATGGTGACAAATCGGCGCATCTGAGCCCGGCGGCTGGTTTCTCTTTGGACTTCCACATTGAATTCGACAACGCGGCCATCGGCACGCAGTCCATGTCTGTGGACATGACCGACGCGGTGTTCAAAAACGAAATCGCGCGCGCACGCACGTTTGGCTTCTTGCATGAAGCCGAAGCCCTTTGGGCCGCAGGTTTGGCCAAAGGCGCGTCCTTGGACAATGCTGTGGTCGTGAGCGGCGACAAAATTATGAACGAAGATGGCCTGCGTTTCGATGACGAATGCGTGCGTCACAAAATCTTGGACGCGATTGGCGATCTGTATTTGGCAGGTACGACGCTGCAAGCCCACTACACGGGCACCAAAGCCAGCCATGCGCTGAATAACCAATTGCTGCGCGAACTGTTCTCTGATCCGGCAAACTACGAAATCGTCGATCAGGAAGAATTTAGCGCTGGGCAGCCGATGCAAGGCGCGTCTTCTTGGGCCAAACAAACCGTCGCGGCGAGCCCGGCGACGGCCTAAAGCACAGCTTCAGACATTCACGAAATGTTCCGATTCGTGCCCGGTTTAAAAGCCGGGCGCAATTCGTTTGGGCTTTGGGCTGTCGAAAAGCCCAAAATTCTGCCATTTTTTAGCCTTAACCCAGGTGCTGGACAGACATCCCAGCCTGCGTGATATACTCCGTCCCACGTTTGAACTCGAAAGAACTGGCTCTATGGCGAAACCATTGAAAACATCCGCTCGGATTTTCCTGCTGGCAGGCCTTCTGGGCGTTGCGGCGTGCTCCAGCGACGAACCGATTGCGACGGATATCCAAGAAGAGCCGGTAGAAAAGCTCTACAACGCAGCCGTTGATGCTCTCCAGCTTGAAAACTATGACGACGCTGTGACCCGCTTTGACGATGTCGAGCGCCAACACCCCTATTCAAACTGGGCCACCAAAGCGCAGGTGATGTCGGCGTATAGCCATTACATGGCAAACAATTACGACGAAGCCGTTGTGGCGTTGGATCGCTTCATTCAGCTGCACCCGTCCAACAAAGACACACCCTATGCTTATTACTTGAAGGGCCTTTGTTATTACGAGCAGATCTCTGACGTTGGCCGTGATCAAATGATGACCGAGTTGGCGTTGAAAACGCTCAAAGAACTGACGATCCGCTACCCCGAGAGCGAATACACCCGCGATGCCAAGCTCAAGATCGAACTGACCTACGATCACTTGGCCGGGAAAGAAATGGAAATTGGGCGCTATTATCAAGCGAAAAAGCAGTATTTGGCGGCCATCAATCGTTTTGACCGTGTCGCCCAGGAGTTCCAGACCACAACCCACACGCCTGAGGCCTTGATGCGTTTGGTGGAAAGCTATTTGGCTTTGGGCCTGCGCGAGGAAGCCAAAAAGTATGGCGCCGTTTTGGGCCACAACTTCCCGTCCAGTTCTTGGTACGAAGACGCCTATATCTTGCTGGAAGCCCCAGAAATGGCGCGGCCTGACGACAAGTCTTGGTACAAACCGTGGGAATACGTTTGGTAACGGGGTAGGACCTCACCATGCTCAGCCGTCTGTCCATCCGCGATGTGGTTTTGATCGAACGCCTTGAATTGGATTTTCACCAAGGGCTTTGTGTGCTCACGGGTGAAACCGGTGCAGGTAAATCGATCCTTCTTGACAGCTTAGGCCTAGCCCTGGGCGCACGTGCAGAGGCGCGCTTGGTGCGCCATGGTGCGGCACAGGCGGTGGTCACCGCTGAATTCGACCTCAAAGACGGCCACCCTGCGTTTGCCTTATTGGAAGAACACGGACTAAGTTTGGAAGGCGAGCCGTTGATGCTGCGCCGGACCTTGGGCACCGACGGACGATCGCGCGCCTTTATCAACGACCAAAGTGTCAGCGTCGGCTTGTTGCGCCAAGTTGGGGAAGATTTGGTTGAAGTGCATGGACAGTTCGACAATCACCGTCTGCTCAACCCTGCGACCCATGTGGGGTTGTTGGACGCCCACGGTGGGCACGCGGCTTTGCGCGGCCAAGTGGCAGCGGCTTATGGCACGTGGCGTGACGCCGTCACCGCCCGCAAACGGGCTGAAGAAGAATTGGAAGCCGCCCGCCAGGACGAAGAATACCTGCGCCATGCCGTGGACGAGCTCAAACAACTGAGCCCCGAAGAGGGCGAAGAAGACCGCTTGGCCAATGAACGCCAAATTCTGATGCACGGCGAAAAGCTGATTGAATCCATGAACGCGGCTCAAAAGGCTTTGGACAACGGCCACGGTGTCGAACGCATGCTGCGCGATGCCATGCGCGCGCTGGAACCCGCCATGGAAAAAGCCGAAGGGGTTTTGGACGCGACCATGGCCGCCTTGGACAGTGCGGGCGAGCAAGTCTCCGTCGCGCTGGGTGAGCTGGACAGCGCCGCCAACCGGGTGGATTTGGACCCGCGCCATTTGGAACAGGTGGAAGAACGCCTGTTTGCCCTGCGCGCCATTGCCCGCAAACACAATGTTGAAGTGGTGAACCTGCCTGACCTGTTTCAAAAGCTGACGGCTCAATTGGAAAGCATCGACAACGGCGGGCAGAACTTGGAAAAGCTGCTGCAAGCCGAAACCCAAGCCCGCGCGGGCTATTCTCGCGTCGCCGGGCAATTGTCCGAAGCGCGCAAAGAAGCCGCGTCCGGATTGGACAGAGCCGTTGGTATCGAACTGGAGCCCCTGCGTCTGGGCGCGGCCAATTTCTGCACGACGATATTTTCCAGTGCCGAAGAAGAGGGCTGGGGTGAAAATGGCTGGGACAAGGTCGCGTTCGAAGTGGCCACCAACCCTGGCGCCCCATCAGGACCGCTCAACAAAATTGCGTCCGGGGGCGAGCTGTCGCGCTTCATGCTGGCCTTGAAAGTCGTTTTGGCCCAATCCGACCCCGTGCCCACTTTGGTGTTTGACGAAGTCGATAGTGGCATTGGCGGTGCCGTGGCCGACGCCGTGGGGCAGCGTTTGGCACGCCTGGGCGAAGACGTCCAAGTCTTGGTCGTCACCCACAGCCCGCAAGTCGCTGCTCGCGGTGTGGCCCATTGGCATGTGTCGAAGGCCGAGCAGGGCGGTGCGGTGCGCACATCTGTGGACGTTCTCAACCACGACCAACGCGAGGTCGAGATTGCACGTATGCTGTCGGGTGAAAACGTCACCGAAGAGGCCCGCGGTGCGGCGCAAAGCTTGCTCTATGGGGCTGCGCAATGACCACGGATATCCGGGACATCCCCGCCCACGATCTGACGTCCGTCGAGGCGGACCAAGAGCTCGAACGCTTAGCCATCGAGATCAAAGAGCACGACGACCGCTACTATCAAAAAGACGCGCCGTCCGTCACTGATGCAGAATACGATGCCTTGCGTCAACGCAACGAAGCCATCGAAAAACGCTTTCCGCTTTCCGTGCGCCCCGACAGCCCGACCAACCGCGTTGGTGCGGCTCCGGCTTCGGGCTTTGGCAAAATTAAGCACGCCAAGCCGATGCTGTCGCTGGGCAATGTGTTTGACGAAGAAGAACTGCAAGACTTTATCGACGGCATCCGCCGCTTTTTGAAAGAGCTTTCGGAAAATCCAGACATCCCTTTGGAGCTGGTGGCGGAACCAAAGATTGACGGCCTGTCGATCTCTTTGCGTTATGAGCATGGCAAGTTGGTCCAAGCCGCCACGCGCGGCGATGGGGTGGAGGGCGAAGACGTCACCGCCAACGCCCACCACGTCCAAGACATTCCGCAAACCCTGCCCGCAGGCGTGCCAGATGTCTTAGAAGTGCGCGGCGAAGTCTATATGTCGAAGAAGGACTTCTTAAGCCTCAACCAACGCCAAGAGGCTGCGGGCGGCAAAGTCTTCGCCAACCCGCGCAATGCGGCGGCGGGCTCACTGCGCCAATTGGACAGCTCCATCACGGCGAAACGCCCTTTGAGCTTCTTCGCCTATGCCTATGGCGAGGTGAGCGCTACGCAATGGGATACGCACGGCGCATTTGTCGATTTGCTCAAAACCTGGGGCTTTTCCGTCAATCCGTTCACCCGCGTGTGCAATGGTGTGGATGAGATCATGGCCCAGTACGACACCATCGGTGAGCACCGCGCCGAGTTGGACTACGACATTGATGGCGTGGTCTACAAGGTCAATCGCTTGGACTGGCAGGAGCGCCTAGGTTTCGTATCCCGCGCACCGCGTTGGGCCATCGCCCACAAGTTCCCGGCAGAGAAGGCCGTGACCATCTTGAAACAAATCACCATCCAGGTGGGGCGCACCGGCGTGCTGACCCCGGTGGCGGAGCTGGAGCCCATTACGGTGGGCGGCGTGGTGGTGAGCCGCGCCACGCTCCACAACGTGGACTATATCCGTGAATTGGACATTCGCGTGGGCGATCATGTGGAAATCCAGCGCGCTGGCGATGTGATCCCACAGGTGTTGCAAGTGATTGACGACGGCTCGCACGGGGACCGCGAAGCCTTTGTCTTTCCCACAACGTGTCCCGTGTGCGACAGCCACGCGGTGCGTGAAGAGGGCGAAGCGGCGACGCGCTGCACCGGCGGTTTGGTCTGCCCGGCGCAAGCCCACGAACGGCTCAAACATTTTGTGTCGCGCAATGCATTCGATATAGAGGGCATGGGCGGCAAGCACGTCGTAGCGTTCTTCGACACCGGCTTGATCAAAACTCCTGGTGATATCTTCCGCCTCAAACCCGAAGACTTGAGCGGCCGGGAAGGGTGGAAAGATAAATCCATCGATAACCTCATGGCCGCCATCGCCGCCAAAAAAACCATCGAAATGCCGCGCTTTGTTTTTGCCTTGGGCATCAATCAGGTGGGCCAAGCCACCGCACGCTTGCTCGCCAAGCAATACGGCTCTATGAGCGCGCTCCGTACAGCTATGGAAGGCGCGCGGATCATTGGCTCGGAACAGTTGGAAGAACTGCTCAACATCGACGGCATCGGCGCCAGCATGGCCAAAGACATCGTCGAGTTCTTTGCCGAGCCGCACAACAACCAAGTCCTGGACGACCTGCTCAGCAACGTCAACGTCGAAGACTTCGAAGCCCCGGACACAGACGGCTCACCCGTCGCGGGCAAAACCGTGGTGTTCACCGGAACGCTGGAAACCATGAGCCGGGGCGAGGCCAAAGCGAGAGCGGAAAGCTTGGGCGCGAAAGTGTCGGGCTCGGTCAGCAAAAAAACCGACTACGTGGTGGCCGGGCCGGGGGCGGGATCCAAAGAAAAGAAAGCCCGAGAGCTTGGGCTGACGGTATTGAGCGAGCAAGAGTGGCTCGATCTTACTATGGGCATTTGAAAGCAATAAATTGCTCTGAATCTTAGTTTAGCTGCTCTAAATGAAGTTTTTTTACATAGTCACCAAACTCATCCATGGTTTTCAAGGCCGTTATATAGGTGAATGTTGGCAGCATACTTAAGGTGAAGGACGATTTGATTCCGGGCACTCCCCAGAGCTCATGTTGTTTTGCATTTTGGAATCGTTGCGGAAGCCTCTCAAGACCATATTGTTGCAGTATTCCAACAATGTACCCTCTTGAGTAGTAATTCTGAATTGGGTATAAGACTTCTTCAGCAAAAGACATTGCTTTCCCTTTTGAGCAGAGATTATTTTGGTATTTCTTTGAGTGAGAACGCTAAAACGACGGTGTGTAAATTACTCTGCAGCAACTGCTTTCTGCCGTTGTAGGAAGCAGCAGTTCCACGATTTAAGGCCATTTTGAATAATATGTTCAATGATATAGGCGGTAACTTCGTCATTTGAAGAATGCTTTATAGCATCAATATAGTCAGTGCCCGGCACAAGGTGTTCAACTTCAAACTCGCCACCAAATACGTAGGACAAAGTGTCCTGCAAGAGGGCTCGGGAATCAGGAAATAATTCTTCAAGATCACTGCCAATCACGAAAACCTTACTGCCTTCAAGATTGTCAGCAATGTCATCAAGATTAACTGCTTTGATGACATGAGAGCCGTCATCTAGAACCTCGTGGTTGAGCTCAATTGTTCCTGCGAAGCACATGCCAGCTTCCCTACAAGTTAAACAAAATACACAATATATTTATTCTATTAAATTTTTATAAATACGCAAGAGCTTTGCTGAATATTTGTGGATAGAAAACCATTCTCTGACAATGGGTTCTGAGCCTTATCCACAGACCTATCGTTCAATGTGGGTAACTCTCAATTTGATTTTACTGCCAAAAACTCTCGATCATAGGTCTTGCTGTAACAGTGAGAGCCGCCTTTGACCTATTGACGCAGGAGGTGAAGGGGTGTGAAATGTTCATTCTCCGCAGGCTTGAAGGGGCTTGTAATACAGGCGTAGGATATGTAAGTATAGGTTTCCTTTAACAAGTACAGTTTTCAATATTATTTGATCGCAATGATTCTAATTATGTGCGTAATACACAAACTATAACCACTACGAATGTATTTGGTTGTGTGTATTGTCATTGTGCAATCTATGATAATCTTAACACATTAGTGAAACCTATAACAGGTATTCTCTCTACATCAATTGATCAGAGGGGCTGGCCGATGACTTATGCTGAACTGTGCAAGGAAACCTCGGAATCAAATTCTTCCGAAGAGCGTGCCATGTTCTTGTGTGAGCGTTTGTCCGCGTCCCCCGCGAGCGATGTTGGGCACGCGGCCTTTTTGGCCTACATGAGCCACGAGTTGCGCACGCCTTTAACAGCAATCATGGGCTTTGTGCAAGTGATGAAGATGCATGAAGAGTACCCAGATCTGGTCGATAGCCACGCCGAATATCTCGACAGGGTGGACCAATCCAGCCAGCGCTTGATGCATGTGACGCAGATAATGTTGAGTTACCTGGAAAAGGTTTGTGAGACAGAAGATCGGCACAGCACCTTCTGATGATCATAGCAGCACATTGGCCGCCTAACTGGCTTTTTGTTTTTTCAGGTTGTTCGTGTACATCTTATCGCTGGAGCCAAAAACGAGAGCAATGCCATGGTCGTCTATGGCGAGGTGCTTTTCTTCATCCCGGGGAAGTGGGATTTGCAAGACTTTGCACGCGCGGATGAAGGATATCAAAAGGCGGTTCTTATCCACTTCCACCACATACTGCCCATTGTCGTCAGAGCCTGGGAACTTTAAGGCAATACTGATGGGCGGGCCCTTGTGGACCTCAATCCCTTCCAGAGGTGTGTTGGGGATGTGGATGCCGTTTTCGACACAATAATCCCGGATCACCGGCAACAATTCTTCCCCTGTAAACACCAACTTTCTCAGTTCGATGGGCATAGAGCATGGCCTAGTTTAAAAAAAGGTATACCTTTTTCTCTCTATTACATTATAGCGGTAGGCGCAGTGCTGACCATGATGCATTTGTGTGATGTATTAAACAAAAAAGGCCCCCTCTAAGTGAGGGGGCCTTTTTGATGGGAATGAGCGAAACCGCTTAGTGCAGTTTGCCATCCAAGTTCTTGATGGCTTCGTCGACCAAGGCGTCGGCTTTGGCTTCGGAAATTTCCTTGGACAGGACGGTCTTGGTCGCTTCCATGGCGAGGTCAACGGCAACGGCTTTGACTTCGGCAATCGCTTGGGCTTCAGCCTGGGCGATGCGGTCTTTGGCCAGTTGCTCGGAACGCGTCAAGCTGGCTTCCAACTGTTCAGCGGCTTCCTTGGACAGGCGCTCGGCCTCGTCCTTGGCAGCCGTGACGATGTCTTCGGCTTCTTTCAGAGCTTCGTGCTGCTTCTTTTCATAAGAAGCGAGAAGTTCTTGAGCTTCTTCGCGAAGGGTCGTTGCTTCGTCGATGCTGTCTTGGATCTTCTGAGCGCGGTCGTCCAACCCTGCGGTGGCGGCTGCGGCCAGCTTCTTGCCAAACAGGACAAAGAAGGCCACGAAAGCCAATGAGACCAAGAAGGTCGTGTCGGCGTAAAACGGTACAGCGTGCGCGGCGTCGGATGCTGCGTGGGCTTGGCTGATCAACATGTCTGTATCTCCTTAAGCCCGGTCTTTAAGCGCAGCGTCGATGGCCGTGGCGACGGAACCGTCGCTGGGCGCTTCGCCGATGAGCTTTTTGACCGCAGTTGCAGCAACGTCGGTTGCGACATCTTTGATACCGGCCAAAGCTTCGTCACGGGATTTGGCGATGGCCTGTTCCGCTTCAGAAATTTTGGCATGCAGCTGAGCGGTTTGCTCGGACTGACGTTCGCTGGCTTCGGCAGAGGCGGCGTCTTTCACCTCGCGGATCGCTTCGTGAGCTTTCGCGCGGGCGTCGGACAAAGACTTTTCATAAGCCTTAGCCGCTTCGTCGGATTGAGCTTTCAGCTCTTCCGCTTTAGCCAGGTTGTCGTCGATCTTGTTTTGGCGTTCTTCAAGAACATCGCCAATTTTCGGCAGCGCCACTTTGCTCATCAACACGTAGAGGATGACAAAGGTGATGCCGAGCCAGATCAGCTGCGACGAAAAGGTCGTGGGGTCCAACTGCGGCAGACCGGCAGCGTGCGCATTGGAAGCAACCAGAGTTGCGCCAAAGGCGGCTGAAAGACGTGCAGTTGTTGAATTCAGAATCCGCATGTGCGGGCTCCTGCCTGTTGGTGGTAATCGAGGTCAGGGGAACGGCGGCAGGCCATGCCCGCCGCCAAGAACCAAAACCAGATTAGAATACGAACAGGATCAGCATTGCGATGACGAGAGCGTACAACGCAACAGCTTCAACCAGGGCGAAACCCAGGATGGCGCGGCCAAAGACTTTGCCTTCGGAAGCGGGGTTGCGTGCGATCGCGCTGATCAGGGACGAGAAGATGCTACCGATACCTGCACCAACGCCACCCAGACCAATAACAGCCAGACCAGCACCAATCATCTTTGCGGCTTCGAGTTCCATAGTTCAGTTCCTTTAGTCGTTCATCTTGAACAAGAGAGTTAAATTCAGAGTTTTAAGTGACCTGCTCTAAGTGTCCTTAGTGCAGGTGGATTGCGTCATGCAGGTAAAGGCACGTCAAAACGGTGAAGACGTAGGCCTGCAGGAATGCGACCAAAAATTCAAATCCGACCATCAGCACGTCAATGCCGAACGGCAAGATACCGGCAACGCCCATAGGGACGATAAAGCCGGCGAAAACTTTCATCATGGTGTGACCGGCCATCATGTTGGCGAACAGACGGACCGAGAGGCTAACCGGGCGCGAGAGATAAGAGATAATCTCGATCGGCACCATCAGCGGCAGCACGGCCATCGGAACGCCCGAAGGCACGAAGTAGGTCAGGAATTTCACACCGTGGCGCGCAATGGCGACCAGGGTAATCAGGATAAAGACCGACATGGCCATCGCAAAGGTCACGATGATGTGGCTGGTGACCGTAAAGGAGTACGGCAGCAAGCCCAACATGTTGGCGAACAGAATAAACATGAAGATGGAGAAAACGAACGGGAAGTAACGGCGCCCTTCGGAGCCCACGTTGTCGCGCAGCAGCCCGGCAACGAATTCGTAGCTGAGTTCCGCCATGGACTGCCAACGACCGGGGACCAATGCGCGTTGGCGCATGCCCAGGACCAAGAACGCGGTGACCGTGACAACCGTCAGGATCATAAATGCGCCGGAGTTGGTCAGCGACGCATCGACGCCGCCTGCAGACAGTTCGACCAAGGGTTTGATCTCAAATTGTGCGATGGGATTTGCCACGTCTTTATGTCCACCTGATCAGGTTTTGTGTCGTCTTGCTCTATGCAAACCCGGCTCTAACCTATTCGAACCCGGCCTGCTTCAAATCGTGTTTCGAGTGCAGTTGCAAAAAACTTATATTGCAGTGCACTCAAAATCGAACCTTTCCTAAACGTCTTGAGCCCGAAGGGCAAGCCCTGAGGCCCGAAATTTGGCGATTTTTTCACTTTTTTGGGCCGTTTCGGGACGATCTGCCCCTAAACTTCCCGAATCTTGCGCCAAATCAGTTGGATTTATCCGAATCTTCCTGAGAAGTCTGGTTAAACCCGTCTTCGAAGTCATTGGCCATTTTCATGGCCGTTTTGTAGACGTTTAAGACGCCCGCCGCCCCACCGAGGAAAATGCATGTGATCATAAACCACGGTTTGGTGTCGAACGCGTTGTCCAACAACCAGCCCAGACCGACCCCCACCAACAGCGCCGACAACATTTCGGTGCCCAAGCGGAACGCCTGCCCAAATCCGGAAGCCTCCGTCTTCAGTTTAGGATTTTCGGGATTTCGGTCTTCTTCGACCTTGCGTGCATGCTTGATGCGCCGCCCCAAATCATCTCCTAAATCTTCCAACGAATTTTCGGGTTTTTGGTCCGTCATGGTCGAGTTCTCAGTTCCCCGAAGCTGCCGTTTTGTATGGGCTGGAAGCGGGGGAATAATACCGTGAGGGGCGGGGGTGTCAAGCGCGCGAAATCACAATATAAAGCCTTGAAAACAAAGCTAAATTAGTGATTTCTACATAAGAAAAATCGCGTTTAAGCCGACTCGCGGTACGTTTCGGCTTCTTCTAAGTCCACGCTCACCAACTGTGACACGCCGCGCTCACTCATGGTCACACCGAACAAACGGTCCATGCGTGCCATGGTCATGCGGTGGTGGGTGATGATCATGAAGCGGGTCGAGCCGGACGCCGACATTTCTTCCAACATGGTGCAGAAGCGGTCCACGTTGGCGTCATCCAGGGGGGCGTCGACCTCGTCCAGCACACAAATGGGGGCTGGGTTGGTCATAAACACCGCAAACAGCAGCGCGGTGGCGGTCAGGGCTTGCTCACCACCGGACAGCAAAGACAGCACCTGCATGCGCTTGCCGGGCGGGCTTGCGAGAATCTCCAGACCCGATTCGAGCGGGTCGTCGGCTTCAATAAGCTTCAAATGCGCTTGGCCGCCGCCAAACAGGCGGACGAACAGCTCTTGGAAGTGGCGATCGACTTCGCGGAAGGACTGCAACAGACGTTCGCGCCCTTCGCGGTTCAGCTCATTGATGCCACGGCGCAGCTTTTCGATGGCTTCGATCAGGTCGCCACGCTCAGTTTCCAGCGTTTCGATCTGTTCGGACATTTCATTGGCTTCGTCTTCGGCGCGCAGGTTCACCGCACCCATGGTTTCGCGTTCGCGGGTCAAACGATCGACTTTGCGTTCAACCGCGTCAACGTCGGGCAATTGCGCGTCGTCTTCGACTTCGGCGATTTCGGCCAAGCCGTCGGGACCGCAGCTGAGCTTTTCACGCACACGCTCGGCAATGGATTCGCACGCTTGCTTGCCTTGTTCAACAGCCCCTTCGATGCGCACGCGGGTTTCGCGCGCTTTGCCCAGGTTGGCTTCGGCGTCACGCAGACCACGGTCGGCATCCGACAGTTTTGCTTCGGCTTCGGCCAGTTGGTCGGCAAAGGTTTTGCGTTTTTCTTCCGCGTTGTCGATCAGGTCCAACAGCTGTTCGCGCTTTTGTTTGATTTCTTCGGGACGCTGGGCCAGCTCTTCCAATTCTTCGCGGATTTGTCCGGTGCGATCTTCCAAATCCGAAATGCGTTGCGTAGCCCCTTCGGAGCGTTCCGTCCAAGAGGCCAGTTCACGTACAATATCGCCCAAGCGGCGCATGCGTTCTTCGGCATTGCGTTTGAGCCCGGCATAGATGCCTTGGCGCTCCACTTGAACGGTGCGTTTTTCGGCGAGCTCTTCGCGCACACGCAAAACCGTTTCGCGCGCGGCGTCGGTGTCGGGCAAGTCTTGAAGGGCGACTTGCGATTCGACGCAGTTCTCTTTGGCGTCTTCGATGTCGCGCTCCACCGTTTCAGCGGCGTTGACGACGGCTTCGAGCTTGGAATTTTGTTCGGCAATTTGCGTTTTGATCTGCGCCACGTGTGCGCGGGCTAGGTGCGCGGCTTCTTCGCGTTCGCGCAAAGCTTGGCGGGCCGCGCGTTCCTGGTCGCGGGCGTCTTCAGCGGCTTCGCGTGCATTCAAGGCACGGGTTTCGGCCTCTTCCACTTGGGCTGAGGCCGCGTCCAACTGTTCGCGCACGTCTTTCAAGCGGTTGAGCTGTTCCAGACGGGCGGCGGCGGCGGTCTTCGCACCTTCGGTCACCGTATAGCCGTCCCAGCGCCAAAGAGCCCCTTCACGAGAGACCAGGCGTTGGCCTTGCTTCAGCTCGACGGACAAGCGTTCGCCCGTGGCCACATCGTCCACCACACCAATTTGGCTGAGGCGGCGGGTGAGGGCTTTGGGGGCCTGCGTGACATCTGACAAGCGCACCGTTCCGGCGGGCAGAGGGGCCGGTTCTGCGAAGGCATCGAACTCGGTCCAATGGACCGGGGCGTTCAGATCAGCAGACGCGTCCAGCTCTTCACCGAACGCAGCACCCAGGGCAGCTTCGAAACCAGCCTCAACGGATACGGCTTCCAAAATGGCCGGATAGGTTTCGTCGTCGTCCGATTCCAAAACTTTACCCAGCGCCTGTTCTTCGGCTTCCAGGCGGGATAGGGCGACGCGGACGTCTTGTAGGTGATGGCGGGCTTGTTCGGACGTTTCTTGGGAGGTGGCTGCACGGGCTTCGGATTGTTCCAAGTGCTCGCGCGCACCTTCACCAGCTTGCTCTGCTGCTTCCAAAGCCATTTCGGCTTCATTCAGGCCGCTTGTTTCAGCGGCCACGCGTTCCAAGTCTTTGCGTTGGTCATTCAGATCGCGCAAGCGGTGGCTCAGCTGATCGATGCGCGTTTCCAAATCCATGACTGAGCGCGTCAGCGATGCCCGTTCGGCTTCATCCGCCGCCAGCTTGTCGGTCAGCTGGGTGTGATTATCTTCCAGCTCGTTCACGTGTGCGGTGGCTTCGGCCAGTTCGGTCTCGGCGCGCTCGACCGCGCCGCCTTCGCCTTCTTGCTGGGCTTCCAGTTCGGACTGCTCACCCTTCAGGCGTTCAGACGCTTGTTCGGCGTCTTCGGCCAAGTTGCGTTCACGCGCAATGTCGTGGCTGACCTGTTCCAAACGGTGAACCCGGTCCATGCGCGCGTCTTCGATGCGTTTGACTTCGTCGTCCAAACCGTCGCGCGCCAAGGTCAGGCGTTGCAGCTCAGCGGCCGCCTCAGCTTCTTGACGACGCAGGCCGGGCACAACTTCGGCCACGCCGGCTTGGTTGGTCGAGGCCCCGGCCACTTGCGCGGTGAGTTCGGCAACGATGGCTTCGGCTTCTTTGAGTTTTCCGCGATCCGCTTCCAAACCGTCAATGGCTTGGACCCAGCGGATGTGGAACAGCAGGGCTTCGGCATTTTTGATGTGGTCCGACAGGTTGCGATAGCGCGTGGCTTGGCGGGCCTGTTTTTTCAAGCTTTGCAACTGGCCTTCCAAGGTGATGAGAATGTCGTCCAGGCGCGACAAGTTGTTTTCCGCACCGCGCAGACGCAGTTCGGCTTCGTGGCGGCGTGAATGCAGCCCGGTGATGCCGGCGGCTTCTTCCAACAAGACACGGCGGTCTTGAGGTTTAGCCGAAATGACTTGGCCGACTTTGCCTTGGGACACCAGGGCGGTGGACCGCGAACCGGTGGCGGCGTCGGCGAACAGCAACTGAACGTCCTTGGCGCGTACGTCCTTGCCGTTGACGCGGTAGTTGGAGCCTTTGTCGCGCACGATTTGGCGCACGACTTCCAGGTCTTCGGCGTCGTTGAACATGGCTGGTGCCACGCGGGTTTTGTTGTCTAAGTGCAACACGACTTCAGCGTTGTTGCGCGCCGGACGGTTGGAAGAGCCGCCAAAGATCACGTCGTCCATAGCGGAGCCGCGCATCTGCTTGGCTGACGTTTCGCCCATGACCCATTTCAGGGCTTCGACCAAGTTGGATTTGCCACAGCCGTTGGGACCGACCACGCCGGTTAGGCCGGGCTCAATTTTGAGCTCGGTCGGATCGACGAAGGATTTAAATCCCGCCAGTCTGAGCTTTGAAAAGCGCAGCACGTTAGTCGTCCCCCAACAGTTCAGTGTGCAAAAGT
Organism: Magnetovibrio sp. PR-2; assembly: GCF_036689815.1. Taxonomy (NCBI): domain Bacteria; kingdom Pseudomonadati; phylum Pseudomonadota; class Alphaproteobacteria; order Rhodospirillales; family Magnetovibrionaceae; genus Magnetovibrio; species Magnetovibrio massiliensis. The sequence goes on from NZ_JBAHUR010000007.1 coordinate 85,245, forward strand.
GTCGTCACGTTATTTCACGCCTCGTTTTTCCAGGGCCTTGTCCAACATATCGCCCATATCGTCTGCGGACAGTGCGCCTTTGATCACTTGACCGTCCAAAACGAAACTCGGCGTGGAATCGATGCCGTACATTGCCGCAGCTTGATCACGGTTTTTCTGAATGGCGGTCATCAGCTCTTCGTTTTGCAAGCACGCCATTACGTCTTCATTTTCCAGACCGTAAAAGCGGGCCAGAGCCGCCAATGCACCGATTTTGTTTTCGGCTTGGATCCAATTGCCTTGGGTCTGATAGAGCATGTCGAAGAATTCAACATTGCGCGGAGACCCGGCACAACGGGCCAAGCCGACGGCGGCAACGGATAAGTTATCCAAGGGGAAATCGTGAAAAACGATGCGCACTTTGCCTGTTTCAACATACTTCTTTTTGAGTTCCGGCAGAGAGTTGGCGTGAAAGTTCGCACAGTGTCCGCAGGTGAGCGACGAATACTCGTTCAACACCACAGGTGCATTGGGATCGCCCATGCTCATTTCGGCAAGCGCCTTTTCCAAGGTCACCTGTTCAGCGGCCACAGCTGAGCCTGGCAGAGTGACAACAACGCCAAACATGAAGAAAACGGCGGCGCTCAGGCTTTTCCAGAACGGTGAACTAACGGTATATGTGGGCATGCATAACTCCCTTGCACACAAGATGTTGATGAATATAGGCGAGATTTCGCCCGTTTCACAAGCATCACAACGCCTCCGCAAGGCAACAAATTGTGGATAACTGGGCTTTTTGCATGTCTGGAAGGCGTTCGCGCCTCATTTGGCGGCTTTGCCTCTGGCAGCAATGTTTTGGCCCAACCGCTCCAAGGCCTTTTGCAGTTCCGGGTCGTCCACAGTGGCGACCTTGTCGGAAATGGCCTGGGTTTCGGCTTTGCTCAACGGGCGCGGAGGTTTAGCCCGCCGAACGTCACGGTTTTTGGGCAATGGTCCTTGGATCAACTTGATCCGAACCACCGCCCGATAGCCGAAAAAGGTGTTGATGCGCTCGATCACCTGGGGCTCGTTGTGTTGAAGCTCCATGGCGAACGCACCGCTGTCGGTTTTCAGATGCAACGTTCCACCCGTTGCACCGTCACGCGAAAACACGATCTTTTCCGGCGCCGTGTGACGAGCCACATCATCGCCTACGATTTGGGGCCATTTTGTGACGATGGTGGCGTGTGCAAATCCATGTTTGCCCAAAATCCCGCGCGTCATGCGGTCCAGCGTCTGCGCCACCGGTTTGACACGGCGTGAACGGATGTCTGAGGGATCGAAAAACGACTTCTTTTTGGGTTTGGAGGATTTCGCTGCCATATGCCTATGGTAAGGTGAGCTCTCCCGATAAACAATGGCACAAAATGTCCACAACGCCTCCTGCACAACTTACATCGAAGCTTCTCAACTGGTTTGCTCAAAAAAGCCGGGCTGACTTGCCGTGGCGCAAGGCTGCGTGCGGAGCGCGCGATCCTTATCAAGTGTGGCTGGCGGAGATCATGCTCCAACAAACCACGGTCGCTGCCGTGATTCCCTACTTTGAAACCTTCACCAAAAAATGGCCGACGGTGAAGGACTTGGCTAACGCAAAGCCCGACGACGTCATGCATGCTTGGGCAGGGCTGGGGTACTATGCGCGCGCACGCAACATGCTGAAGTGCGCCATTGAAATTGCGGACAATAGACAGGGCCAATTCCCCCGTGATGAAGACGATTTGTTGGCGCTTCCCGGCGTCGGCCCCTACACAGCCGCCGCCATTGCCGCCATTGCGTTCAACGGGCCAGCCGCGCCTGTGGACGGCAACGTCATCCGGGTCTTGAGCCGCCTTTATGCCCTTGAAGGCGAAATGCCGAAAAACAAAGGGCTGGTGGCTGAAAAAGCGAAAACCCTTTTGCCCAAGGGCGAAAGCGGCAACTTTGCCGAAGCCTTGATGGATCTGGGCGCGACCGTGTGCAAGCCTAAAAACCCCAAATGCGGGAACTGCCCTTGGGCGCGCGATTGTGTGGCGTGTGAACAGGGCACCGTTTTGACCTACCCGAAAAAGGCGCCGAAACCCCAAAAGCGCACCCGCAAAGGCTGGGTCTATTGGGTCGAAAATGAGAACGGCGAAGTGTTGTTGGAACGCCGCCCGGAAAAAGGTCTGTTGGGCGGGATGATGGGCTTTCCCGGCTCACCATGGCAGGTCGAGGCGCTGTCTGAGCACGCCGCAAAGACGGATGTGGGCACAGGCTGGCAATCTTTGGACGTTCTGGTCACCCACACATTCACGCATTTTCATTTAGAGCTGAAGGTCATGACGTCCAGAGCATGTGCAAAAGCGGACGGCATTTGGGTTAAACCCGAGGGCTTTAAGGACCACGCGTTGCCCAGCGTCATGAAAAAGGTCGCAAAGGCCGTTTTAGACAAAAAGATTCGCAAAATGCGAAAATAACGGTTTTCAAACGTCTCTTACACTTCCATATTATAAATAGCTAGGGGACAAACAATGGCCGAACTATCACGCGTTTTGCTGGTTGAAGATACCGTGCCGCTCGCACGCATGTACGAAGCGTATATGAGCGACGGTCCTTATGACGTGACCCACGTGGAAACGGGTCAAGAGGCGTTGGATATCTTGAAGGCCTCTCCCCCTGATGTGGTGCTGTTGGATTTGATGCTGCCCGACATGGATGGGCTGTCGATCTTGGAGCACATCTCCACCGCACACATCCCGTCTGCGGTGATTGTGATTACGGCGAACGCGTCCTTGAATACCGCCGTTGACGCCATGCGTTTAGGGGCTACCGATTTTTTGGTGAAGCCGTTCCAGGCTGATCGTCTGCGCGTCACCCTAAAAAACGTGGTGGAGCGCCAGCAGCTCACACAAATCGTTGAGACTTACCGCAAAGACATTGATCGTCAGGAATACGAAGGCTTTATCGGCAAGTCCTTGGCGATGCAGCGAGTCTATCGCATCATCGACAGTGCGGCGGGCTCGAAAGCCACGGTGTTCATCACGGGCGAAAGCGGTACAGGCAAGGAAGTCTGCGCCGCCGCTATTCACAAACAAAGCCCACGCGCCAAGAAGCCCTTTATTGCGCTTAACTGCGGTGCAATCCCTAAAGACTTGATGGAAAGCGAAATCTTCGGCCACGTCAAAGGGGCGTTCACCAGTGCCGTGGCGGACCGCGACGGTGCGGCGGCTCGCGCCAATGGCGGCACGCTATTTTTGGACGAAATCTGCGAAATGGATTTGGATTTGCAGACGAAGCTTTTGCGTTTCATCCAAACGGGCACGTTCCAAAAGGTCGGCGGCACCAAGTTGGAAGACGTGGATATCCGCTTTATCTGCGCCACCAACAAAGACCCTATGGTCGAAGTCGCCGAAGGGCGGTTTCGCGAAGACTTGTATTATCGCTTGCACGTCATCCCCATTCACATGCCGGACTTGAAAGAGCGCGACGACGATGTGTTGGACATCGCAGGCAAGCTTTTGACCGACTACACGTCGGAAGAGGGCAAAGACTTTCAAGGTTTCGACGACCATGTACGTGGGGTGTTTCGCTCTTACCCGTGGCCCGGCAACGTGCGTCAACTGCAAAACGTGGTGCGCAACATTGTGGTTCTGAACGACGGTGAAATGGTGACGCGCGATATGCTCCCCGCACCTTTGGATCGTTTGGCAGAAGACGTTCTGCCGTTGCCGCCTTCGCAGTCCGAACTGACGACGGCCTCTTCGCCGTCTCCCGCGCCTGTTGCCAACACGCTGAAACCCGCGAGCAAAGGTGAGATACGTCCCTTGGATGATATGGAGCGCGAAATTATTGAGCACGCGATTGAACTGTGCGATGGCAATGTGCCGACGGCGGCTGCGCACTTGGGCATCAGCGCTTCGACCATCTACCGCAAACGCCAAGTTTGGGACGCCAAGTGATCAGAGCGTCTTGAACGCTGCCAGCGTTTCTTCAATATCTTTGGAAATCAATTTCAGCGCCGTCTCTGCTGCGGCTTGGATTTGCGCTTCGTCACCTGCGTCACAGGCGTCTTGCAAAACTTCGGCGGCTTTGCCACCGTCCACAGCACCGTAGGTGAGGCACAAGCCTTTTAAGGAATGGGCGTGACGACGCAAATCGTTCAGTTCACCAGCATTTGTGACATGCGTGCGCACAGCTTCGAGATGTTTGAGGCTGCCGTCTTTGAAAACCTCTAAAAGCTTTTGCGCCGTGTCCGGCCCAACGTCATGGACAAGTTGCCTGAGCGTGTTGATATCCGGCACGGCGCGCGCTTTCGGACTAGTCGTCGTAAGTGATCAAGGCTTCAAACGGCACGCCGTCAAGCTTGTCACGACCGTTTAAGAAGCTGAGTTCGATGATCGCGGCCGAGCCGACCACATCACCACCGACCTTTTTGCACAAGTCGATGCAGGCGTTGAGCGTGCCGCCGGTGGCGAGCAAGTCGTCCAAGATCACCACGCGTTGACCCGGATGGATTGCATCGTCTTGAATTTCGATGGTGTCGGAGCCGTATTCCAGCTCATAGCTGTGCGATACCGTGCCACCCGGAAGTTTGCCGGGCTTGCGCGCCATGACAAAGCCACAGCCCAACTTCAGTGCCAGCGGTGCCGCGACCAAGAATCCACGCGATTCGATGCCGACCAAGACGTCGGGCTGGTAAGCACCGATCATGCGCGCCATGCGGCCCATGGCCACTTGCCATGCATCTGGATGCGCCAACAGGGTGGAAATGTCATAAAACAAAATGCCCGGTTTGGGGAAATCGGGAATGCCGCGAATGTATTCTTTGATGTCCATGGAAATGTGGTCCCTGACTGAATTGAGTTTGGGGATGTTACGATGTGCGTGGGGTGAGTGCAAAGCAAAAGGGCCGAAGCAAGCGCTTCGGCCCTAGAGATGAGATCAGACGATCAGTTGGCTTTCATAAAATCAATGATCGCTTGGCGTTCGTCTGCTTTTTTGACTTTCACCACCATGGTGGTCGCTTTGCCGATAAATTTTTTCGGATTTTCAATCCAAGCGCTCATGTTCGCATCATCCCAGACGATGTCAGAGCCTTTGAGGGCTTTGTATTTGCCAAAATCCTGTTTCCCGGCCTGTTGGCCGAAGATGCCGGCTAGGGACGGGCCCAGACCCTGCTTGCCAGCCTCCATGGAGTGGCATTTTTTACAGTGCTTAGCATAAAGCTTTGCGCCGTCTGCAGCTTGAGCGGCAAACGGAACGGCAGCCACACAAGCGAGGGCCGCAATGATGCGAAGTGATTTCATGTGAGGTTCTCCAGTTATAACACCCGCAGCTATGCTAGCGCGCCTCATCGCGAACGCCAACACAAAAGACATACAAATCGTATGAGTTTGAATTCACTCTAATGTGATGAGAAGTCGAGGCTTTTCGGCAAAGAAAAAGCCCCGCCGGTGCGGCAGGGCTTTGACTTTGCGAATATCGCAGAAAACCGGATCAGTTGGCTTTCAAGTATTCGATGATGGCTTTGCGTTCTTTTTCTTTTTTGATTTTGACCGTCATAGCCGTCGGTTTGCCGATGAATTTTTTCGGGTTGGCAATCCATGCATCCAAGTTAGCTTCGTCCCAAACGATGTCGGAACCTTTCAAAGCTTTGTACTTTTTGAAGTCGGTTGCGCCAGCTTTTGCGCCGACGATGTTGTTCAGTGCCGGACCGACTTTGTGCTTGCCAGCTTTGACGGTGTGGCAGGTGCCGCACTTTTTCTTGAACAGTTTTTTGCCGTCCTTAGCTATGGCAGAACCGCTGGTAACCGCAACAGCTGCAGCGATGGCCAGGGCGAAGATTTTCGAGGTGTTCATATGTAGCGTCTCCAATTGCATGTAAGTGATGCGTCCCCTTAGAAAGGTGGCGCATTTTTAGCGCATGCGCCCTTCCCATGCAACCTTCCGCAATGAGCACCATGCTGTGAACCTAAATATTATAAATGTGAAATGTTGTGAACGCAATTGATTCAATTGGGTTTCGCAAGTTCGTTCCAAATGGTGTAATCGCGCCTAAAGTCTTGCAAAGATGCCCAAACTTCTGCGAATTCTCGATCATTTTGGACGTGTTTGCGGGCAGCTGTTTTCCACGCTTCGCCAAATTTCGCCAAGATATCCTCCGGCCAGCGGCGCATCTGAATACCTTCCAAGGTCAGCTGTTTGAGAGCTTCAAACTGTTGTGCTTCGGCGGCTGTGAGGGCGGATGTCACGTTTTGAGCACAGAGTCCCGCAATGGCGTCTTGTTGTGTTGGGGGCAATTTCTCCCAAGTCTCTGTGTTGACGGCCAGAACAAAAGACGTGAGCGGCTGGTGCCACCCTGGGAAATAAAAATTGCGCGCAAACTGTTGAAAGCCCAAGGGGCGGTCAATGGAGGGAATGGAGTATTCAAGGCCTTGAATTTGGTCGCTTTCCAATTGGGACAAGATGTCTTCAGGTGTACCGGGAACGGGTTTTGCGCCCAGCTCGGCGTAGACTTGGGCACCGAGCCCCTCTGCACGGATGGTCAGTTCGCTGAGGTCTTCGAGCTGTCGGACTGGGGAGCGGAACCAACCCCCGCCTTCAGCCGGCAACTGACCGCACAAGGTGACATTAAGCCCCCGTTTGAGCATCACTTTGTCCAAGAGCTCTTTGCCGCCGCCATGATGGAACCAAGCCAAATATTCCGTGCTGTTGGGGCCAAATGGGATGGCTGTAAACAGCTGCAAGGCATTGGAAGATGCGTCGAGCTCTTGCGGCGTGGCGAAAATGGCGTCGACGGCTCCAGACGTCAGGGCATTCAGCACCTCACCTTCGCCATGAACGCTATGGGAATCGATTAAGGACAAACCCAATTTCCCATTTGTGACAGTGGGAAGGGCGTGTTGAAGATGAAGCACCAAGTCCCCCAAAACGGGTGTTTGAGGGGGGTAGGGGCTCATGACCTGAAGGCGGTTCTCTTCCAAAACCGGAGGGGTGGGCGCGGGGGATGCGGCTGGTGCGGGTCCGGAAATTGTATCGGGTCCGTCGATGTTGAGCTGTTCTGCGCCGTCTACGTTTGGGGCCTCGCTTTGATTGCGGGCCTTTTCCAAACTGGGCGCAACATAGGTTGTCGCAGCCATAATGCCGAAAACGATGCCGATGATGATGCCGATGATGGTGTTGCGCATTTTGCCTGCCACCCTTGCCCCTTTGTGCGGGAGGATAGCAGTGCCTCTTTCCCCTGGAAAGCGAAGACTGCCCTCCACAAGCTGCAAGGACGGCTCAGTTTGCTTTATGGTAAATAATACTGTACTTTTGGGTAGAATTTGGCGGTTGAAAGCCGCAAAAGGCGTTGAGGGGGAGACTTCGCCGTCCCGATCTTTGCATGCTTATGCGATCAACCCTTTCCGCCGCCCGTTAGTGCGCTACGTGGTGTGGCGTCACGTTTGAGCAAAGGACCTAAAGAATGGCAGAGCCCGATCGCGCCCTTGTCGCCCGTGAGCAGCAGCTCCAAGAAGCTCTGAAATCACTTTCCGATCAGCACGGAGACCAAAGCGAAACTGTGGCTTTGATCCGCGATCGCTTGGAAGCGGTGCAAAAAGAAATCGAGGAGCAAAAAAACGTAGATACCGACAGCGAAGCCTACACAGGTAACATTGTTGAGAGTTTGGGCGCCCCGAGCATTCACGACAGTGCGTTGATGTACGTCTTGTTGGGGGGCACACTGATCTTTGCCTTTGGCGGGATGTCGACCATGTTTGTCTTGATGTTGGCCGCCAAATGGTAGCCGATTTGCTCTAGAGAAATAAGCCGGGGGCTGTCCCCGGCTTTTTTTATGGGCGCTCTAGGGCAGCACTTACGGCTTCGGTTAGAAGAACGAGGTCAATGGGTTTGAGCAGCGCGGAGACATGCCCGTCGTGTCTCATATCCGGGGTGATCTCATGGTCGGCATGCACCGACATGATGAGGACAGGGGTCATGATGGTGGCGGGATTGGCCCTGATTTTTGCATAGGTCTCTTGCCCGGACATTGTGGGCATGGCTAAGTCGAGGATGATTAATTGTGGTGTTTCTTCCGCAATCAGCTCCAGCCCCCTTCGGCCACTATCGGCACAGCGCAAATCGTGTCCGCTGGCGCCCAAAAAAGCGCGAACGATTTCATGAATGTCCAAGTCATCATCGATTAACAATAAATTTGCCATGTCTTAATCAGTCCGTGCAAAACTATTGGTGGTCGGAAATAAATCTGCACGTGTATACCATGTTCGGGGCACAAGAAGAACCATAAGTGATGGCTGGTAATTCTCCCCAATGGGGTGCAAAATGATGAGGGAGCTATAGACAATGATGATTATGCCAGGGGTGATGTGTGGCACGTAACGGTTGGTCCAAGAGTACCTTTGAAGTTCTGGCAAAGGGCTCAAAGCGATGGAAGATCGAAATGGCTTCTCCGCGCCGCAGCGAAGCCATGGAATTTGCCGAAAAATTATTGACCTTGTCCAAACACGAAGGTGTCCGCGTTACTGAATTGCGCGACACCTGGACACAAGAACGAATTATCTTTGAACACATTACGGGCACGCAACTTCAACCTCTGAAAATCGTTCAAGAGAGCGAGGCCGAGTTTTGCAAAAGCTTGGCCGACTACTATCGCTTGCCAGCTCGTCTCACCATGGGGCGCATCATGCGCGCGTACTTGGACCAGCATTCGCTCACCATGGCTGAGCTGTTGTTCAACGCGGGGCATTTGTTGGCGTTGGACCGGATGGATCGCTTTTTTCCGTCGGTGCTTCAGCACGGCGCCCAACTTCAGGCAAAATTGACCGGCCAAACGAAAACGGAACGCCAAGACAAGCTGTTTGTGGTGTTCAACAAGGTTTTAGACCGTGCCCGAAACAGCGACAATGTGTTGGTGTTGTCCGAAGTTTTGGCTGAGGACGGTATCGACCAGCTGTTAGAGGTCGTCGCACGCGATTATGACGTCCAACAAACGGAACGGGTCGTGTGCGGGACGATGGCAAATCACTTGGAAGGCTGCGGCTGGCGAGAGAAGCTTGCGCGCGCCATTTCCATAGCTGAAGGCGCGCAAAGTGAAGAAGGACGCGCCCAAAGTGACGCCTTCATCGCCGAGATTTTGGATGGCAAACAAGTCATCGAAGAGGTGTTTGGTGGGTTTACTGATCCAATTCACGCTTGGACAACGTACGTCACGATTTCTTGCGGACGTTTCGACAAAGTGCCGACCTATATGTCCCCTGACTTGGGCCGTTTGAGTGCTTTGTTCGCGCACCGCGACCTGCCCGAAACCCGCACCGTTTTGATGCAGCGCATTGCCCGGGGGCTGTCCAGCACGCAAGCCCTTTCTAAAAACACCCGGGAAGAAAACCGCGTGTCCTTTTTGGGGTTGGTGCGCGATTTGATTGAACCGACAGGCATTGTCGGCGGTCCGGTTATGGTTGAGGCCGTTGTGCTGCGGGCCAAAACCTTGCTCGGGGAGCATGGCGAGGATCTGCCCATCGACACAGCCATCCGCCAAGCCATGTATCTGATGCCTAGCCAGGCCGCCCGTCTTGGCGTTTTGTTGGATCTGAGCGCGACCGAAACGGGACAGCGTTATGAACAAACGGTGTTGCAACAACTTGCTCACTTGCTCGACAATCTGGGCTCGTTGGTGGACTTGTTTCCCATTGACGTGTTGGATCACGAACGCGACGCAGGGTTGTCCGCTTTGCGGGAACGGTTGGGAATGAGCCAGCTCCACGAAGATTTACGGGCTACGGTGGAAAGTTCCTTACACCGCATGACAAAACCCAACGGTATGGAATCTAAAACCGAAGAGCCAGCCAAGGAGGATACCGTGCAAGCGAAAGACGGCGAACTTGTTTTGCAAGCCGGGGATGTCTTGTTTGCCGAAGGCGAAGAGGGCGATGCGGCGTACTATGTGATGGAAGGGCGTTGCGAAGTGATGCGCACCATCGATGGACACCCTCAAAGCCTAGCGGTGGTCGGAAAAGGCGAGATTGTGGGCGAGATGGCCTTGATCGACAAACAACCGCGCATGGCCACGGTTCGCGCGTTGGAAGACAGTAAATTCTTATCGATCTCAGCTGGCAGTCTTCAAGGGCGCATGGACAAGCTCGCCAAAGATGATCAAGTGCTTCATTACCTGATTAAAACTTTGGTTCGCCGCTTGCGCGGATTGGCGCGGAGTACGGAATAAGTCTAGACCGTCCAGTGCGGCACCATGATTGCGGAAGGCATGAAAGCGTCTGTGGGCTTAATCTCGTCCAACTTGGCTTTGACGTCTTCAAATGTCGGAATGGCATTGGTGTTTTCCAAGGGCGGGAGATCATCCTCACCATAAACAATGATGATGTGGTTGCGCGGGGTGCCGAAATGAGACCCTCTTGGGCTGATTTTGTCAAAGACTTCGATCTGTAAATACTCGGCCATTGGGTGAATGACGTCGCTCGGCAGGCCTTTGGCGCTGTCATAGTTCAAGACCTTCGAGTTACAGGTCGAACGCTCTGCATATACTTTCTTCAGGCCAAACCGTTCGGTCTGATCATGTATAGGTGTCCCTTTTTTAAGCACGTAACCGCTAGAGAGAACTTTGTCTGTGACGTTGGCGTGTTCATAAAGAAACGCGATGGTTTCATCCAATTCTGCGCGTGTCTCTGATGGGAAGCCGACGATGATGAACAGGTGGTTGCGAATGTTTGCTTTATGCGCCCGGTTCAAGGTGTTGGATGAACTTTCGACCGTATTGCCTTTGTCCATCAGCTCCAACAATCTTTCCGATCCGGATTCCAACCCCCAATAGACGCATCGACATCCAGATTCGTACATCAAGTCTAAAATCTCTTGGGTGAAGTCGGGCGTGGGTTTGGCCAGGGCGTAATAACGGACATCTAAGCCGCGCTTTAAAATTTCATTGCCGATTTTTTGGAAGCGTTTTGCCGAAATCATTTCATCGACAAAGGTGAAGTGCTTCACGCCGTTGTGTTTGACGTGATACTCAATTTCATCCACACAGCGCACAATAGACTGGGTTTTGTAGGTTCCGGCATAACTGGCGAAATGATCGCAGAACGTACAACGGCGCCAATAACACCCCCGCGAACTGATCAGCGGAACCACCGCAGCAGGTGTGAAGTGCCCGTTCATGTCGTAATCGCTAAAGTCGGCGAAGGGCTGGTCTTCGTAGTTCATTTTTTCCAGGCTTTGCCCAACTTCGACAGAGCCCGTTTCTGGATTAAAGCGTGCGAGACCGGTGACCAGGGCATAGGCTTCATCGTCGCGTTCGATGGTTTGCAGAAGCTCTAAATAGCCCATTTCACCTTCGTGCAAGATCACGTGATCGACGTATTCGCGGGTGAGGAAATCTTCCAAATTCACTTCATTGAAGAAGCCGCCGCCAAAAACTGTCAGCACATCGGGACGGATCAGCTTAATGGTTTTCGCCAACAGGGCTGCGAACCAAAATTGTTCGGTAAACATCACCGACATCGCCACGACCTTTGGCGCTTTGCTGAGGATATGGCGGGCAAACTGATCAACGTACCAAGGTGTCGGTCCATCACTTTCAAAGATACGCTGACATTGATCGTTGTAATAATTGCCCAACAGGTTTTCGAAGCGCGAAAAGGTTTCCGCTAGCGGATTGTGGACGGAATTGTCAAAAAACTCTTCCCCACCTTCGGTGAACAGTTTTGCAGCTTTGAGGAATGCTTCGGTCTCATCATAAGTGAAGGCCGCCGTGCCATTACGTTGCCCACTCACCACGGCGGCGTACCAATCCGTATTCAAATCCAATCCAAGCACGCGAAAATTGCTCTTTGCTTCGACACTGGACTTGATCAAGGCCGGGCCTAAGGGCAGAGACGGGAAGGTGGCGATGGCGTTGACAATTGTGCTGAGTTTCTCATCTAGAGCGACGTGTTCGAGCTTTTCGCGAGCGGGCAAGTCGTCATACAGCGGGTGAAGAAAGTCGAACCATTGGGCCTGATAGTCAGGGACAGTTTCAACTGCCCGTTTATACAGCGTCTGCGCGTCTTTCCGGTGGCCTTGAGATACCAAGGCGTTGATCTTGCCATGCCAAGCCGCCAAAGCGTTTGGGGCGTGCTTTAAGGCCTGATCGTAGTGGTCGATGGCTTCGTTATATTGGCCTAAATCCGTAAAGATATGCCCCATGCGGACCAAGACGTCGGGTGCCGGGCCTCGTTTTAAGAGTTGGCTATAGAGTTTCAGGGCGTCTTGGTTCTGCCCCGTGCGGCGAAGGGTGTGCGCGTAAAACAGTTGGGCTTGTGGGGCGTTTTGCAAAACCCTGACAGCCTCTTGAGCCGTACTCAATGCCTGCTCTCTATAGCCTTTCGCAAACCAAGTGGACGTCAGCGTTTGAAAGGCGGAAAAAAAAGTCGGGGTCAATTTGAGCGCGTGTTCAGCTGTACTTTGTGCACCGTCTAGATCCCCCAGCTTTTCCATGGCTTGGGCCATGATGTCGAGAGCTTGGGGATTGTTCTTGACCAAAGCGATAGAGCGGCTGGCCGCGCTTTGGGCATTGGCAAAGTCATGTTGAGCCAAAAAGGCCTGAGCCAAAATGAAGTAAATATAGGCTTGGTCGTCTTTGGTGGGTTTTTTTCGCACTTTTCCGCCTTGGGTGCGGGCGGGGCCAATGACCTTCCAGCAACTGCTGGATGCTTTTTTGCCTTCCCCATCGCGAAAAAATGACAAGGCAGCCTCTAAATCCGTCAAGCTGATGCGGCTTTGGGACGCTTGCTTGGGCGCGGCTGGAGCTTGAACCGTGGGTTGGTGGGCTTTTGGATTCAGGGGCATCTCTTGGTCCATTCGACTGGCGCGGGTGAAGGCAGCGAGGATGTTGCAGGCAAACGGCACCCTCAACATTCTTAAAGGACACAATAGCAAGTCTTTCCGCCGGGATTAACCCTTTTCAGTGTAGGGTTGCCTAAGCTCACCTTGTCGAACGGCGAACAGAGAGGGCGAACATAAATACCCAGGTGCAGGAAGATCGCGATATCATCGAATTGTTCGATTATAGCCCGAGCATTTTCGAAACTTCATCATCGTCGACGACGCCATCGGCCAGATCTTCTGGGGTAATTTGGTCGGATTCCCGACGTGACATGCCAATCTTGAACGGGTCGTGTTGGCGGCGGCGGTCTGGGCCGACGAAGGTTTCGGCGATGATGAAGGCGCGTGGGTTCATGATGACCGAACAAATTCGCGAATAAAGTGTTTCCGCAGACACGGGCTTGGCCAGGTATTCTGTAATGCCAGCGTCGCGTGCTTCGGTGACTTGCCCCACTTGGGTATGCGCCGTCAAAAAGATGATGGAGGTCATGCGCGCTGGGTTGTTTTCGTCCAGGCGGATACGATTGGCAATCTCGATGCCGGAAATTTCGCCGACGTCCCATTCACAGATAAAGATGTCGGGAGCGCTGTCAGAGAGCTTTTTCAGGGCTTCTTCGCCGTCGTTGGTTTTGCGCAGGCTCTTGACCCCCAGTGTACGCAGCATGGAAGCTACCATTGAGCACATGTTGACGTCGTTGTCACACACCAAGAAAGACAGGTCTTCGATATTGAAGCTTGGGAGATCAGCCATCTGATTACTCCGCCTTCTTATCACCGGCGATTTTAGACGCGACGCGTTCTAAGCCGACCAACAAAGCGCCCCAATCCTCTTCGTTGGCATCGCCTTTGATGTCTTTGGCGATAACATACTTCATGGTCGATAAATGGGTTTCGACGGCTGTATTGACAGTGGTGTTATAAAAATCAAGTTCGTAAAGCATATTGCACAAGTGGTCACATACGTTCGTGATGAGTTGATACCCAAATGTTCCACCCCGGCCTTTGAGACGATAAGAGATCTTATAGAGAGCTTTGATGTGCTCTTCTGCTTCGTTGGCGGGGATGTTACGCCCGAGCAGTGCCCCCATGGCATGAAAGTCTTCTTGCGCCCAAGCCGGAAATTTACCCGCTTGCGCATCGACAACTTTTTGCGCTTCAGCCAATAATTGTGGCGTCACCAAATTTTCGCCACTGCGTTTGACCTTTTTCAAGAGATCGTGAGATGGCTTCAACGTGACCTTGCGGATACATTGGGCCATGCCGTTTTTGGCCGCGCCAATGGCCGCACCTTCGTTGGGAAAATCCGTTTCATAAAGTTCGATTTCCAGCCCACCGATTTTGCGCCCAACGGTGTCAGAGGCTTTCGCGACAATGACCTTCCAAAACACGTTGGCCAAGTCGAGTGTCTCAAAACCTTTAAAGTGATCGCCATCCTTCGCGGAGGCCGTTTTTATGACGTACATTACTTTATTTGCCTATGGACACGCTTAGATACCAAGCCACTCATCATTGCCAGTGCACTTATGGAATAGCCCCGTATGCCCACCATTTCAATCATTTCATCACATTTTTTAACGTATTTTTTTGTGAAAAAGAGCGAACGCCCATGGTGCGGTTTAAACCAGGCTGTAGTCCAGTTTTCCGTCAGGGTTATACTTGAGAATATAAGACATATCTTCACATTCAAATGTGAGCTTTGAGGCGGCGCTAATGTCCGTTTCGGCCGTGTCTTTGGACAGGGTGCCGTGCTGAGACCTGACATAGTCGAACATCTTTTTCATGGAGGCTTCCATGCCATGGGTGAGGACTTTAAAAAGTCCACCGTCCAAGTCTTCTTTGGAGACCAGTTTCAGGTGCGTCGGCGCATAGACTTGGCGGAATGTGCAATAGGTGACTTTGGGCCCGACCGGAATGACTTGATCCTCTGTGGAATGGAACGCATAGAGCACCGTTTCGGATTTGGTGAAGTGCGAAACCTGCAAGAGATCGCGGATTTGTGCGAAAGCAGGCTTGAAAAAGTTGGGCGCGTCAGGGTCCTTAAACGTCCAGGGGGTATAGCCGACGACAGGCACGGTGACGCCGTTAAGATCGACCATATGAGAAACGCCGTGTTCAGCGTTGGCGATGTCACGTGGCACAATTCCCGTAAATCCTGAGTTTTCAATGGCGCATGAAAACGTATTGGGTAGGAGCTTCAAAATCATGGTCACAATGTAACCGCCATAAGATGTGCCAAAGAGGATCAGCTTTTTGGTGTTGATCTTCTCGGTTTGGAGGATTTCCCCAAGAACCGCGACATGGTCGAGAGCGGGAAGCAAGCCCCAGTTCAAATAATCGCCCCCCCACGATGCATCTAAGGCAAGATCAACATTTTGTTCGACTTGCGTGATGCCGCGTTTTTTTAAGGCGTCAAATATGGCATTTTCGTCATTGATCAACGGTATGCCATACCGTTCGCAAATCCTGCGCTTCCATTCGGGAGAAACGCCGATTTCGATTTCACCACATTTGGTTTTTATGCCTTGATATTCGAGCGCAACCACGACGACATTGGCTTCGTCGGCCAGATATTGCATCAGTTTGTTTTGGCTGTATTCATCCGTGGGCAGCATGCCCCAGCCGCCGATCCAAAACAGCAAGCCTGTTTCATCGTTCATACCGTTTTCGGGCCGAGCCAAATAATACGTCACAGGAAGCCTGTCGATCTTGGCTTCCAAGTCTAGGGGGGGATTTTTAAGCGTACGTGTTTCCACAGGCCCTCTCCAAAAAGGGGTATCGTAAGGGGCTGATCGTTAAGATAGGGTTTTGGCGCTTTACGAAATTTAAATCGGCGAGGGCACCGATGAAAAAGGGCCCAGCTGCGAATGCAGCTAGGCCCTTGATCTTATTGGTCGGAGTGAGAGGATTCGAACCTCCGGCCCCTGCCTCCCGAAGACAGTGCTCTACCAGGCTGAGCTACACTCCGACAGTGGTCTTGCTCATTTGGAGGCGCTTATATAGCGCCTGCGTCTCCCACTGGCAAGGAGATTAATAGGCGCGTTCGATGACAAAGTCGATGACGTCCAAAAGTGCGGTTTTGATCTCGCTTTCGGGGAAGATGCCAAGACTGTCGCGCGCGATAGCACCGTAGTGGCGTGCGCGTTCCGCCGTGTCGGTCAGGGCGTTGTGTTGACCCAATAGCCCCATGGCGTGGTCCAAATCGTTTTCGTTCTGGTCCAGCTCTTCCATGGTGCGTTTCCAAAAGGCGCGCTCTTCGTCGGTGCCGCGGGCAAACGCCAAGATGATCGGCAAGGTGATTTTGCCTTCGCGGAAATCGTCACCGACGGCCTTGCCCAACTGTTCTTGCTTGGCGGAGAAATCCAAAACGTCGTCTACCAACTGGAACGCGATGCCCAAATTCATGCCGTAAGCGCGCATGGCGTCTTGTTCGTGTTTCGGGCGGTCTGCGACGACTGGGCCCAGTTCGGCAGCGGCGGCGAAAAGTTCGGCGGTTTTGGCCTCGATCACCTCCATATACGCACTTTCGTTGGTTTCGGTGTCGTTGGCTGTGACCAATTGCAACACTTCGCCTTCGGCCAAGGTGGAGGAGCCTTCGGACAAAATGCGCAGGACTTCCAAATCGCCGTCGCCGACCATCAGTTCAAACGCACGGGTGAACAAGAAGTCGCCCACCAAGACCGACGCCTTGTTGCCCCAAATGGCGTTGGCCGATTCTTCACCCCGGCGCAAATCGCTTTCGTCGACCACGTCGTCGTGCAACAGCGTTGCGGTATGAATGAATTCGATGCAAGCCGACAGCAAAATGTGGCGATCACCGGTGTAGCCGCACATGCGGGCTGACGCGATGGTGAGCAGCGGGCGCAAACGTTTGCCGCCCGCGGCGATGATGTGTCCGGCCAGTTGTGGAATCAGGGAGACGGGGGAATGCATCCGTTCCACAATCTCTTGGTTTGCGGCCTTGAGATCGTCTTCAAGAAGCTCGGACAAGCGGTCCAAGGGGGATGCCTTCTTGCGTTCTTCGTCTAGGTTTACGACAACGCCCAACGCGTTTCTCCTCAATATTTTATGCCTTTAGGGGGCAAATCGGCTGTTCTGTGCAATATAATACAGTATTGTGAGGGCATATATGACCTTTTGATCCTGTGTGGGTCAAGTGTTCTCGGTTCTTTTTGGAGGCCTCAAATCATGTACGAATTGGTGCGCACCAACGACGCGGTGCTGATTTCGTGGCTGCGGGCCGAGTTGAAGGCCGCCAACATCGACGTTTTGGTCCTCGACGAGCACATGAGCATTATGGACGGCTCCATCCAAGCCATCCCGCGCCGCATTATGGTGGATGAGAGCGACAAAACCGCCGCCAAAGCCATCTTGGCCGAGGCCGACCGCATTGCCGCCCAAGAAAGCTGAGCCCATGAGCGAGATCACGCAAGACAGCATCCTTAAAGGTCATGTACTGATTTCACAGTACAAAGCGGGATACCGCATGGCGGTGGACACGGTTTTGCTGGCCGCGAGCGTGCGCGGAGATCGCGGGGCGAGGGCGCTGGACCTGGGCTGTGGGGTCGGCGGCGCGATGCTGTGTCTGGCCCAGCGCTGCCCGGATTTACAAATCGATGGGCTAGAGTTGCAGCCGCATTTGGCCCAATTGGCCCAAACAAACATCACTGACAACGGCTATGAGGGCCGCATGCGGGTGTTCGAAGGTGATATTTTGAATCCACCTGTCGAGATTAGGCCCGATACCTATGATCACGTCTTTGCCAATCCGCCTTTTTTGCAAGATGACCGTGGGCATCATCCGCCCGACGGATCAAAACGCTTGGCGCACGTGGAAAGCCACACAAGCTTGGCCGATTGGGTGAAGGTGGCTTTGAAGGTGGTCAAAACCAAGGGCTCCATAACCTTTGTGCAACGCGCCGACCGTCTGGCAGATCTGCTGTTGGCAATGGACGGCAAAGCCGGGGAGATGACCGTCTTTCCCATTTGGCCCAAAGTCGGGCAGGATGCCAACCGAGTGATCGTGCGGGCACGCAAGGGCATTAAGACGCCTTTGGTCATGGCGCCAGGGCTGGTTTTGCACACGGACGAGGACCGCTACACGGACTTGGCTCAGGCGGTAATGGAAGGCGGCGGGTTGTCTTTGAGATAAACGCAGACCGCCCCTCACCCTCCCAGCGCTTGTGCGCCGGGCCCTCCCTCTCCCTGAGGGAGAGGGGCATCAGGCGGAAATGCAACAATTCTCCCTCTCCACCCAACGGGGGGAGAGGGGCGGGGTGAGGGGGGCGTTTCAGTTCAGCGTGATTTACGCGAAACCCCGCTTGACCCCCGACCACCAGCCCCCTAAAAGGGTTCTATGTTTGGCTTTTCGCTCATGAAAATCGTGTTCACCATCGCGGTCGTTTTTGCGGTGTGGCAGGCGTTTAAGTATTTGGGGCGTCTTCAAGACGACCGCGAAAAGCGCGCCAAGGTGCAAAAACGCGGGCCAAAACCGTCTCAAGAGCCCCCCAAACAAAGCGGCGTCGAAGACATGGTCGAATGCAAAGTCTGCGGTGCCTATGTGACCCGTGGCATCAAAAGCTGCGGACGTTCGGACTGCCCGTTCTAAGGACCTCAATAAACCTTAGAAAATCAGGGAAAATGTCGTTTTTCTCGCCTTGACCCGGCGCTCTGCTAGGGGCTATCTTGCATCGCACAAATTTAGTGTTTCCGATCCCCTGATTTTTCAAGGTTTTTGCCCATGTCCGGTGTGCCTGCACCCAACCCCGAAACGTGTTTTCAAAACTTGATCCTCAAGCTGCAAAGCTTTTGGGCGTCGCACGGTTGTGTCTTGCTGCAACCCCACGACCAAGAAGTCGGCGCAGGCACGTTCCATCCGGCAACGACCTTGCGCGCACTGGGGCCAAAGCCCTGGAAAGCCGCTTACGTTCAGCCGTCGCGCCGTCCCACCGACGGGCGCTATGGCGAAAATCCGAACCGTTTGCAGCACTACTATCAGTTCCAAACCATCATCAAGCCGTCGCCGCCCAACTCTCAGGAGCTGTATTTAGACAGCCTGAAAGCTTTGGGCATCGACAGCGCCAAGCACGACATTCGTTTTGTTGAAGACGACTGGGAAAGCCCGACGTTGGGCGCGTGGGGCTTGGGCTGGGAAGTTTGGTGTGACGGCATGGAAGTCTCACAATTCACCTACTTCCAGCAAGTGGGCGGCATTGAATGTGACCCGGTGGCGGTTGAGCTGACCTACGGGCTTGAGCGTCTGGCCATGTACATCCAAGGCGTCGAAAACGTTTACGATCTGGATTGGAACGGCGAGGGTGTGCGTTATGGCGATGTGTTCTTGCGCAACGAACAAGAACAGTCCGCGTTTAACTTCGAACACGCCGACACCGATAAACTGTTCCGTCAATTCGAAGACGCCGAAGGCAATTGCAAAGCGCTGTTGGAAGCTGACAAACCCTTGGCGCTTCCGGCTTACGAACAATGCATTCGGGCCTCGCACCTGTTCAACCTGTTGGACGCACGCGGCGTGATTTCGGTGACTGAACGCCAAGCTTATATCGGACGTGTGCGGGCGTTGTCGAAGGGCTGCTGTGAAGCCTGGATCGCGGGCGAAGAGGGAGAAGACTGATGGCTGAACTTCTCTTAGAGCTTTTCTCCGAAGAAATTCCCGCCCGCATGCAAGCGCGTGCGGCCGATGATTTGAAACGTCTGGTCACCGACGGCTTGCAAAAGGCTGGCTTGGCTTTCGACAAAGCCGAAGCTTTGGTGACCCCGCGCCGTTTGTGCTTGGTGGTTGACGGCCTGCCTGAAAAGCAGCCGGACGTGAATGACGAACGCAAAGGCCCGCAAGTGGGTGCACCGGAACAAGCCCTTAAAGGCTTCCTCGGTTCCTTGGGCGGCATGAGCATCGACGATTGCGAACAGCGTGAAGTCAAAGGCAAGACCTTCTACTTCGCCGTGATTGAGAAAAAAGGCGAGCCGACATCAGAAATCCTCAAGGAAATCATCAACGATGCTTTGTTGAAATTCCCTTGGCCCAAATCTATGCGATGGGGACATACCGTCTTTTCTTGGGTAAGGCCACTCCACAACATACTTGCTTTGTTTAATGGCAAGGTTTTGCAGTTTGAGTGGGGCTTAGGCGGGAAAGGTGACCCAACTAAAACTAGGTTCCTTAAGTGGAATAATAAAACCTTTGGCCATCGCTTTTTGAACCCCGAAGCCATCGACGTTACGGACTTTGCGGACTACCGCGCCAAACTGGCGGAAGCCCATGTGCTGCTGTGCCCGTCGGAGCGCCGTGCCGAAATCGCGTCTCAAGCGGAAAAGATATGCGCAGACGCTGGCCTGAGGTTGAAAGACGATCAAGGGCTGCTCACCGAAGTCACCGGCTTGGTCGAATGGCCGGTGGTGTTGATGGGCGATATTGAAGATGAGTTCATGGAGCTGCCGCCGGAAGTTTTGTCCGACACCATGCGCTCGCACCAAAAATATTTCTCGGTGTTGAACGCTGACGGTTCTATGGCGGCCAAGTTCATCGTGGTTGCCAACCAAGTGTCCGAAGACGGTGGTGCCGCCATCATCGCCGGCAACGAACGTGTGCTGCGCGCACGTCTGTCGGACGCCAAGTTCTTCTGGGACCAAGACCGCAAAGTCACCCTGGGTAGTCGTTCGGACAAACTGGCAGACATCGTGTTCCACGCCAAGCTTGGCAGTGTTGCTGACAAGGTTGGGCGCATGAAAGCCATCGCAGGCGACTTAGCAGACAAAATCGGTGCGGACAAAGCCCAGGCTGAGCGCGCTGCACAGCTTTGCAAATGTGATCTGATCACGGGCATGGTCTTCGAAATTCCCGAAGTGCAAGGCATCATGGGGCGTTACTACGCGCTGCACGATGGCGAGGCGGAGGCCGTCGCCAATGCCATTGCGGATCACTATTCGCCCGCAGGCCCCAGCGACGATTGCCCGGACGCACCGGTGTCCATCGCGCTTGCCATGGCGGACAAGTTGGATGCGCTTGCAGGTTTCTGGTCCATTGATGAAAAGCCCACGGGCTCGAAGGATCCATTTGCCCTGCGCCGTGCGGGGTTGGGTGTCATTCGCTTGATCATTGAAAATAAACTGCGCTTGGGGCTGATGGATGTGTTTGCATTTGCGTTGGCCCAATACAAAGCCGACGACGTCAGCGAAGACTTGCTGGGGTTCTTCGCCGACCGCCTCAAAGTCCATTTAAAGGGCGAGGGCGTGCGTCACGACTTGATTGACGCTGTATTTGCACTCGGTGGCGAAGACGATCTGGTGCGCTTGTTGGCGCGGGTGGATGCCTTGTCTGCATTCGTCTCTACGGACGACGGTGCAAACCTGTTGGCGGCGCACAAACGTGCGTCCAACATTTTGCGCATTGAAGAGAAAAAAGACGGCCAGTCTTATGGCGGAACGCCGCAAGAAGACGCCTTTGTCGAAGATGCCGAACGCGCGTTGTTCGCCGCATTGAAAGACGCAGGTGGTGAAGGAGCCAAGTTGGCTGGGGAGGAGAAGTTCGAAGACGCTATGGCGGCGCTGGCAAAGCTGCGCGGGCCGCTGGATGTGTTCTTCGACTGTGTCATGGTCAATGACGATGACAAAAGTGTTCGCGAAAACCGCCTGAAGCTCTTATCTCAGATACAGAGCGTGATGGGCGAAATCGCAGATTTCTCCAAGATCGAAGGCTGACGGAGCTATATTTATGACGACGAAATGGACGTACTCGTTTGGTGGCGGCAACGCCGAAGGTCGCGCCGATATGCGCAACCTTTTGGGTGGCAAAGGCGCCAACCTGCATGAAATGAGCACCATCGGCCTGCAAGTCCCTCCGGGCTTCACCATCACCACGGACGTTTGTGCGCACTTTATCGAACACACAGGCGACTATCCGGACGGCCTGAACGATCAGGTCAACGCGGCCATCGCCAAGCTGGAAACGCACATGGGCGCGCCCTTTGGTGGCGGTAAGGATGAAGGCAAAGTGTTGCTTTTGTCTGTTCGCTCCGGTGCGCGGGCTTCCATGCCGGGCATGATGGACACGGTCTTGAATTTGGGCCTTAACGACGAAGCGGTCGAAATTTTGGCCACGGAAACGGGCGATGAGCGCTTTGCGTATGACAGCTACCGCCGCTTTATCCAAATGTTCGGTGACGTGGTGTTGGGGGTTGATCACTTCGTCTTCGAAGACCTGTTGGAAGACTACAAGATCGACAACGCTTTGAAGCTGGACACGGATTTGAGCGCTGAGGATTGGAAAGCGCTAATCCCCGATTACATCGAAAAAATCGAAGAACACACCGGTGAGCCGTTCCCTCAAGAGCCGCGTCAACAACTGTGGGCCGCCATCGGAGCTGTGTTCAAAAGCTGGACCAACAACCGTGCGAAAACGTATCGGGCGCTGCACGACATCCCTGAAGAGTGGGGCACGGCGGTGAACGTGCAAGCCATGGTGTTTGGTAACATGGGTGACGACAGTGCGACAGGTGTGTGCTTTACGCGTAACCCCTCCACAGGTGAGAACTTGTTTTATGGCGAGTACCTGATCAACGCTCAAGGCGAAGACGTTGTGGCCGGGATCCGTACACCGCAACCGCTCTCGATTGCCGAAAAGAACGCCAGTCAAGCGGGCATGGCGAGCTTGGAAGAGGTGATGCCCAAGCTCTACAAAGAGCTCGACGATGTGCGTCACATGTTGGAACAACATTACAAAGACATGCAGGACCTGGAATTCACCATCCAGAAAGGCAAACTTTGGATTTTGCAAACCCGCAACGGTAAACGCACCACCAAGGCGGCCATGAGAATCGCTGTGCAGATGGTCGAAGAAGGCTTGATCGACAAAGCCGAAGCCATTCGCCGCATTGACCCCGGACAGCTGGATCAGTTGCTGCACCCGACGTTGGACCCCAACGCACCGCGTGAGATTTTGGGCAAAGGCTTGCCCGCATCGCCTGGGGCGGCTTGCGGCAAATTGGTGTTTTCCGCGAAAGATGCCGAAGACTGGACGGACCGGGGTGAAGACGTCATCTTGGCGCGGGTGGAAACCTCACCCGAAGACATCGGTGGCATGTATGTGGCCAAAGGCATTTTGACGTCGCGCGGCGGCATGACGTCCCACGCCGCCGTTGTGGCGCGCGGCATGGGCACGCCATGTGTGTCGGGTGCAGGCGACATCCAAGTCGATGTGGGCGCCAAGACCTTGTCCGCGTTGGGTGAAACGCTGAACGAAGGCGATTTGGTGACCATTGACGGCTCCAGCGGTGAAGTGATCAAAGGCCGCGTCGACACGGTCGAGCCGGAACTGAGCGGTGACTTTGCCATGCTCATGGACTGGGTTGATGAAACCCGTGTCTTGCGTGTGCGGGCGAATGCGGAAACACCGACGGATGCCAAGGTCGCACGCAGCTTCGGTGCGGAAGGCATTGGTTTGGCGCGCACCGAACACATGTTTTTTGAGCCCGAGCGCATCATCCACGTGCGCGAAATGATCTTGGCGCAAAATGTTGACGACCGCAAAGCGGCGCTGGACAAATTGTTGCCGTTCCAGCGTGACGATTTTGGTGCCGTATTCGACATTATGGACGGCTTGCCGGTCACCATCCGTCTGTTGGACCCGCCGCTGCACGAGTTCTTGCCCACGTCCGAAAAAGACATGGCAAAAATTGCCAAGGATCTGGGCGTGTCGGTCGAAGACATCAAAAAACGCACCGAAGATTTGGAAGAAGTGAACCCCATGCTGGGTCACCGCGGTTGCCGTTTGGCGATCACGTACCCGGAAATCTACGAAATGCAAGTGCGCGCCATTTTTGAAGCCGCCGCTGATATGGTCGCAGCAGGAAAAACCGTGCTGCCCGAAGTGATGATCCCGTTGGTGTCGTCTCAGGTTGAATTTAAACCGCTGCACAAACTGGTGAAAGAAACTGCTGAGCGCGTGTTGGAAGAACGGTCCGTTTCCATCGCGTACAAAATCGGCACTATGATTGAGTTGCCACGCGCCGCCCTGCGTGCGGGTGAAATCGCCGAAGACGCGGAATTCTTCAGCTTTGGCACCAATGACTTGACCCAAACGACCTATGGTCTGTCGCGCGACGATGCGGGCCGTTTTATCCAGATTTATCGCGAACGCGGTGTTTGGGACTTCGACCCGTTTGTCACCATCGACGTTAAAGGTGTCGGTGAATTGGTGAAGTTGGGGACTGAGCGTGGTCGCGAAACCCGGGACGGTTTGAAGGTTGGGATTTGCGGTGAGCATGGCGGCGATCCGGCGTCGGTTCACTTCTGCCATGACGTGGGGCTGGACTATGTGTCGTGTTCGCCCTACCGTGTTCCCATTGCGCGCCTCGCTGCCGCGCAGGCTGCCTTGGGTGTAAATGCGGAAAATAACGCGTAACGCCCTCGGCTTTCAGGTTGAGAGTGGACTGTCTTGAACGACGCCTTGCCTTTACACGTTCTGTTTTTATCGGCGCGCAATGCGTGTCGGTCCATCATGGCCGAAGCTTTGTTGAACAAAGTCGGCCAGGGGCGCTTTCGCGCCATGAGCGCAGGGAAAAAAGCGGCCAGCCAAATCCACCCCTTTGCCGCTGAAACGCTCAAACAAGTAGGTTATGACACGTCGGAACAGTATCCCAAGGCTTGGGGCGTGTTCGTGACCCCGACCGCACCGCGTATTGATGCCGTTGTGACCATGGACGACAGCCTGGAAGATATCGAATTGCCCATTTGGTATTCCAATCCCGTGCGCGTGCACTGGGGCTTTGCCGATCCCGAACAGGTGCAAGGCGACGAAATGGAACGCATTGGTGCCTATCGGCGGTGTTTTGGCAATATGGAACAGCAAATGCTGAAGCTCGCCGGGCAAGCGACCGACGGCGTGCGCGGTCAAGCGCTCAGCCAAATACTGGAAAGCATAACGCCTTAATTCACACGCGTTTTACGAAAATTGTAAATTCAGACAACGGATAGTCGTTGATCAGTTCGACTTCTGGGGACAGGGTGAGCGCGAATTCCACCATCATCCGGCGATTTGCGTAATAGAGATCGCCCAAGCGTTCGGGTGTTTCGTTGTCCAACATGTTAAACGCCAAGGTCTTGCGGGTGTGTCCCCACAAATGTTTCAGGCTGGTCTGGACATAATCTTCCCACATGCGCCGATCGGCTCCGAAGAACATGTTGTAGGTGCCGGACACAAATGAATAGTCGGCAACCTCTGTCGCGATGGGGGACGTGATAAAATCGGCGCGGGGATCTTGAATACGGTTTTGGGCTTGTTCGATCATATGCGGCGATATGTCGTAGCCGAAATAATGCCCGCCGTTCAGCATCGACTGATCTTTGACCAAATCAAACAGGGTGCCGTAGCCGCAGCCCAAATCGTTGACGGAGACGGGACCGTTGAGGTCTGCGTCCTCGACCGCTTGAAGCAGCACCTCTAAGCGCAACTCTTGACCGTCAACGTCTTTCCAAAACACGCCGTTGGGCACCGGGCCGCACTCTTTTATGCGGTGGGAGTAAGCCCGGGAAACCAGATTGAGCAGCCCCCCAATATCATCCGGCGGTTTGAGGCTCATGCTTCTTCTTTTTCCTGAAAGACAACCCAGTCGGGAACGGTAGGGGTAATGGTGGCATCCCCAGTCGTGAAGCTGACACCGTCCGACAACTGATCGAGGCGCACGACAGCTAGGCCTTGGTTGCCGAGTGTGCTTTTCATCTCTCCGGCGGCTTTGCCGTCCAGTTCAAACGCAGTGCCGGGTTCGGGCACGGGGCCGTCAATGGTGACGGGCAGAAGACGCTTTTTGACAAGACCGCGATAACGCGTGCGTGCGGTGAGCTCTTGGCCCATGAAGCAGCCCTTGCCAAAGTCGACACCGTCCAGTTCTTCAAATCCGTTTTCCAGCAACAAGGCCCGGTCGACCGTCATATCGCGCGATCCATCGGCAAGGCCGAGACCGATGCGCACCGCTTCGAAGCTGTCCATGTCGCCCGCACTGAGCCCCAAGGCTTCCAATGCGGCTGTGGCGCCTTTGCTCAGAACGGCGCGACACCCCATGTTGAGCAAGCGCGGGTCGGCATAGATCACGCCACCGTCAAGGCCCTTGGCTTGCCCGCGTTCCGCAAATCCTTGAGAATCGAGCACGCCGTAAACGTCGAACGTCTCGGTCTCGTCCGTCAGTTCCACGTCGGAGCGCAGCTTGTACATGCTGAGCCGCTTAAAAAAGTCAGACCGTCGTTCGGCTTCCACGTCCAAGAACACCGCGCCGTCCATCTCAAACGCGAAGAAGTCGAACAGGAACTTGCCCTGGGGGCTGAGGAATGCGGAATAGACCGCCTGTTCGCCTGTAACACGTTGCATATCCTGGGAAACCAGGCCTTGAAGGAAGTCGCGCGCGTCTGGGCCAGAGACCTTAATCAGGCCGCGTGCAGGGAGGTGAATATAGGTTTTGTCGCTCATGGTTGGGTTGTCGCTTCGTTTTTTATCTTCGGGGTGCTTTCAAGGTGGTCCAAAGGGGGCAAAAACGCAAGGGGGGCCTATGCTTTTTGTGTCGTTGCTCCTATAAAGACGAGTGAAGTAAGCTGTTGGCGTCCTTGGGGAAAACACTTGAAGCGAATTCTGTTCATCACGTCCAATCGCCTTGGCGATGCGGTGCTATCCACGGGCGTTTTGGCGCGCCTTCTGGAACATTTCCCAGGTGCCCGCACGACCGTGGTGTGCGGTCCTGTGCCCGCGGGCCTGTTTGCGGCCCTGCCGGGACTGGAGCGTGTGATCGAGCTGCCCAAGCGCAAGCACAGCCTGCACTGGTGGGACATGTGGCGGGCCTGTATCCCGACGTTTTGGGACGTGGTGGTGGATTTGCGCAATGCACCATTGAGCTATGCTTTGTTCGCCAAGCGCCAAATCCACCTGGGCAAAGCCAATAAGATGTACGGCCACCGGGTGGTCGCCATGGGCTCTATCCTGGGCGAGGCGGACAATCCGCCCGTTCCGGTGTTGTGGAGCAATGCCGAACACGACGCTGCGGCGGCAAAACTGATCCCCGACAGCGGACCTGTTCTGGCTTTGGGGCCGACGGCCAATTGGATTGGTAAAACATGGTTTGCGGAACGCTTTGCAGAGCTCGCAAAACGCTTGACGGCAGACGACGGCATAATGCCGGGGGCTCGAATAGCGGTGATGGCGCACACCTCGGAATTGGAGATGGCACGGCCCGTTTTGGACATGCTGCCGCCCGAGCGCACGCTTAATTTGGTGGGCAATACCTCTTTGGCGACGGTGGGCGCATGTTTGCGCCGAACGGATTTTTATGTGGGCAACGATTCTGGCCTCATGCACATGGCGGCAGCGGCGGGAATCCCCACCCTGGGGGTGTTTGGCCCGTCGCGCGAAGAACACTACGCGCCTTGGGCGGGGGAACACGGTAAGCTGGGCATGGCCGTGCGCGGCGAAAAGTCCTATGAAGATGTGTTCCCGCCGGATTACGATTACCGCAACACGCCATCCCTGATGGGGGATTTGAGCGTGGATCAGGCCGAAGCGGCAGCCCGTGAACTCTGGAGCCAAGTGACGTGAACGATACCGCCCCCAAAACCGTGACCGCCCTGGTGGTGGCGCACAACGAAGAAGACAATCTCGACGCTTGCTTGTCCACGTTGAGCTTTGCGGATGAACTTGTCGTGGTGTTGGACAATTGCAACGACGGGTCCAAAGAGATCGCCGCGCGCTTTACCGATAAACTGGTCGAAGGCGTGTGGCCCATCGAAGGCCCGCGCCGCCATGCGGGCATCGACATTTGCACCACAGACTGGATTTTGGAAGTGGATGCGGACGAACGTGTATCGCCCGAATTGGCTGCGGAAATTAAAGCCAAGATTCAAGACGCCCCCTTCGGCCACTTTTTGATCCCCTACGACAACTACGTCGGCGATCACCTGGTGCGCTATGGCTGGGGCGCGTCCTGGGGTGTCAGCGCCACCGTGCGCCTGTTTTCCAAGGGGGCTAAGTTTTGGGGCGATCAACGCATCCACCCGGGCGTGCAGCTTAAGGGCGAGCGCATGTGGCTGGAAAACCGCATGATCCACTATGTGGACAAGAACATTTCCGACATGATTATGCGTTTGGATCGTTACACTACGGCGCGCGGTAACGATCTGCGGGCTTCTGGCAACGTCGGGTCCCTCGCCAACAACATTCGCCGCCTGTTTTCGCGCTTTTTCAAATGCTATATTGGTCGCAAGGGCTACAAAGAAGGGCTTTATGGCTTTCTCATCGCTTTAATGGCTGGGCTTTTTCCGTTGCTGTCCTATATCAAAGCAAAGCTGGAAGATGCGCCAACGGGACATCCAGGTGGGGAGAACAACTAAGTGCGGGTTTTACAAGCCATGGCCGGGGCCGAATTCGGCGGCGCGGAAGCGTTTTTCGAACGTTTGGTCATTGCCCTGCATAACGCAGGGCTGGAGCAGCGCGTCTTGATCCGCGAAAATCCGCGCCGCGCCGAAGTCTTGCGCCAAGCCGGCATCGAACCGGTTGAGCTGCCTTTTGGCGGGGCGTTGGACTTCAAAACAGGCCTGCACATTAAACGCGAAATGCGCACCTTCCACCCGCACGTGGTGCTGAGCTGGATGAACCGCGCGACAAAAAAGATGCCCAACAAACGACCCAGCGATCTCGACTATGTTTTGGCGGCGCGTTTGGGTGGGTATTACAATCTCAAGTACTACCAAAAATGCGATCACTTGGTGGGCAATACCGAAGACATCTGCACGTACTTGAAAGAACAAAACTGGCCGGAAGAGAAAACCCATTATCTGCCGAATTTTGTGGCGTCCGACCTCCGTCCGCCGCTTTCGCGCACAGAATTGAACATTCCCGAACGCGCGCAGATGATTTTGTCCCTGGGCCGTTTACACACCAACAAAGCCTTCGACACATTGCTGCGCGCCATGGTTCACGTGCCGGAAGCCTATTTGGTCATTGCCGGTGACGGCCCGGAAGAACAAGCCTTGATCACCTTGGCGACGGAGTTGGGCGTGCGTCCGCGCATTCGCTTTGTGGGGTGGCGTTCTGACGTGCCTGAATTGATGGCGGCAAGCAACCTCTACGTTTGTCCGTCCCGCCATGAGCCGCTGGGTAACGTTGTCATTGAAGGCTGGGCGCAAACCCGCCCGGTGGTGGCGGCGGCAAGCCAAGGGCCGTCTCAACTGATCCAAGACGGCGTGGACGGTCTGTTGTGCCCTGTTGACGACGCTGAGGCCATGGCGCAAGCCATCAACCGGGTCTTGAAAAACGAGACCTTGTCCGGCGATTTGGCCCAGGCCGGGCGCGGACGCTATGAGCGTGAATTCACCGAAGCCCAAGTGGTCAAGCAGTACCTCGACTTCTTCCAAAGGATTGCCAACTGATGTGCGGCATTGCGGGGATTGTCGGCAGCCCGAACGCGGGCATCATCGAACACTTCGCCGAATCTTTGGCGCACCGAGGGCCGGATGGGCAAGGGGCCTACAGCAAGGGTCCCTGTGCCTTAGTGCACACCCGCTTGGCCATCATCGATTTGCAAACGGGCGATCAGCCTTTTGTGAAGCGCTTTGACGATGGGGCCGAAGTGGCGCTCATCGCCAATGGGGAAATTTACAACAATCCCGAACTGCGCACGCACATGTCCGGTACGGACTTTCGTTCGTTGTCGGACTGCGAACCGCCGTTGCACCTGTACCTTCAACACGGTTTGGATTTTGTCGACCATCTGCGCGGTATGTACGCCATCGCCATTTGGGACAGCCGGGATGAAAGCTTGGTGCTGGCCCGCGATCCGTTTGGGATCAAGCAGCTTTATTACGCCAAAACCCCCAGCGGTTTTGCTTTAGCCTCCGAACCGCATGCGTTGATCGGTTCTGGCTTAATGGACGCGAACCTCAATCCCATGAAACGCGATGAGGTGTTGCAGCTTCAATTCACCACGGGTGACAATACGGTGTTTTTAGGCATCCAGCGTTTGGCACCAGGCGAAACCATCGTTGTCAAAGATGGCAAAGTGATTGAGCGCCGCGTGCGCACCGCTTTGCCCGAAGGCCGTATTCAGCCACGTTCCCGCCAAGCGGCACTGTCTGAGCTGGATACGGTGCTCAACGACACGGTGGGTGTTCATCAGCGCTCTGACGTGCCGTACGGCATGTTTTTGTCCGGTGGAATTGATTCGTCCGTCCTGCTGGCGATGATGAGCCGCCTCAACGCTGACCCCGTCACGGCGTTTACCGCAGGTTTTTCCGGCGCCCAAGTTCACGACGAACGCGAACACGCGCGTGAATTGGCGAAAGCAGAAAACGCCAACCACATCGAAGTGGAATTTGGCGCTGAGGACTTTTGGTCAGAGCTGCCCAAAATCGCTTTACACATGGACGACCCGGCTGCCGACTATGCCATCTTGCCCACCTGGAAGCTGGCTGAGCGGGCACGCCAAGAAGGCATCAAAGTCGTCTTGACGGGGGAGGGCGGGGATGAGCTGTTTGGCGGCTATGGACGCTATCGCACATACAGCCGTTGGTTCTTATCCAAAGACATGTACCGCAAAGGTATTTTGGACGGCACAGGCGTTTTAAGGACGGATGACTTTGCCCAATCCTGGCGCGCAGGTATGGCGCAGGCGGGTATTGAAGCGCGCAAACCCGGACGCACCAAGCTGCAAGTCGCACAGGCCCAAGACATCGCCACGTGGTTGCCCAATGATCTGTTGTTGAAAGCCGACCGCATGCTCATGGCCCATGGGGTCGAAGGGCGCGTGCCGTTTTTGGACCCCAAGATGGCGGAGTTTGCCTATCTGTTGGCCGATAAACACAAAGTCAAAGGCAACACGGGCAAACTGTTGGTGCGACACTGGTTGGAAACAGCCATGCCCGCCGCCAAGCCCTTTTCGAAAAAGCGTGGCTTCACGGTGCCCGTGGGTGAATGGATTGCAGAGCAAGGGGCACGCGCTGGTGAGCTGGTGGCGGCACAAGCCTGCATTCAAGCCCTGTGCAAGCCCGACGCTGTGAAAGCTTTGTTCAAAGACGGCTCTGGGCGCGCCGGAAAAGCAGCTTGGACCTTGTTGTTTTACGCCGTCTGGCACAAAATTCATATGGAGGGCGCAAAGCCCGAAGGCCATGTGTTCGATCTATTGTCGAGTTGAGAGAGTTTAGAGAATGACCGATACCCTCACCATCACCCGCCCCGATGATTGGCACGTGCATGTGCGCGATGGCGACATGATGAAGGCCGTGTTGCCGTATACCGCCGCCCAGTTTGGCCGCGCGATCATCATGCCGAACTTGGTTCCGCCGGTGCAGACGGCGAAAGACGGTGCGGCCTATCGCGACCGTATTCTAGCTGCGATGCCGGAAGGTTCGAACTTCCAACCCTTGATGACGGCGTATCTCAGCGACAAAACCGACCCAGCTGATTTGGAGGCTGGGTTTAAGGACGGGATCTTTACAGCGGCAAAATTATACCCGGCAGGCGCGACGACCAACTCCGACAGCGGCGTGACCGATGTGGCCAATATCGACGCGGTGTTGGACAAGATGGAAGAACTCGCCATGCCTTTGTTGGTGCACGGCGAAGTGACGGATCCGCAAATCGATATTTTTGATCGCGAACACGTTTTCATCAAACGCGTTATGGAGCCCACTTTGGTGAAGCACCAAGGGCTCAAGGTCGTGTTTGAACATATCACCACGTCTGCGGCCGTGGACTTTGTGCGGTCCCAAGGTCCGCGTATCGGCGCGACCATCACCGTCCATCACTTGATGATCAACCGCACAGACATCTTCAAAGGCGGCATTCGTCCGCACATGTATTGCCTGCCCATTGCCAAGCGCGAACAACACCGCTTGGCCTTGCGCGAAGCGGCAACGTCGGGGGAAAGTCAGTTCTTCCTCGGCACCGACACGGCACCCCATGCTATTTCTGCCAAAGAAGCCGCGTGCGGCTGTGCGGGTATTTTCAGCGCGTTGTCTGCGGTGGAATTGTATGCCCAAGTGTTCGACGAAGAAAAAGCCTTGGACAAGTTCGAAGCGTTTGCGAGCCTCAACGGTCCAGCCTTTTATGGCATGACGCCCAACGCCGAAAAAATCACCTTGAAACGCGAAGACTGGCAAGTGCCCGACAGCATTTCCGTCGAAGGCGGCATAACTGTTCAGCCGTTTTTGGCGGGTGAAACGCTGCACTGGAAAATGGCCTAATCAAAGCGGAGACCTCCCCACATGTCCGACACTGCATTCAAAGCCTTGATGTTGAACCGCGCCGACGACGGCAAAGTTTCCGGCGCGATTGAGACACTGTCCACTGATCAACTGCCCGACGCCGACACCACCATTGCCGTGAAATATTCGTCGCTGAACTACAAAGACGGCCTGATCATGAACGGGCGCACCAAATTGGTGAAGGACTACCCCCACATCCCCGGCGTGGATTACGTCGGCGTGGTCGAAGACTGCACGTCGGGACGTTTCCAACCGGGTGATGAAGTGATTTGCACGGGCTGGCGCGTCGGTGAAGTGTGGTGGGGGGGCTATGCCCAGCGCGCGCGGGCCAAGTCTGAATGGCTGGTGCCGCTGCCCAAGGGGCTCAACATGGTGCAGACCATGGGGTTGGGGACTGCTGGCTTGACGGCGATGATGGCCTTGATGGATTTGGAAGACCACGGTCTCACCCCCGACGTTGAGGGCGAAGTGTTGGTTACCGGGGCTGCTGGCGGCATGGGCACCATGTGCATCGCGTTGTTGTCGAACCTGGGCTACAAGGTTTGCGCAGAAACTGGGCGTGAAGAGACACATCAGTACCTAAAAGACTTAGGCGCACATTCCATCATTTCCCGTGAAGAGCTGGAAACCCCACCCAAGGGCCCGTTGGTGAGCGGGCGCTGGGAAGGGGCCATCGACAACGTCGGCGGTGTGATGTTGGGGAACTTGTTGTCGGCGCTGAAACCCAAAGCCAGCGTTGCGGCGGTGGGCAATGTGGCGGGCTGGACGTTTGAGGCCTCCATCATGCCGTTTTTGGTGCGTGGCGTGAACATCTTGGGCATCGACAGCGTCACCTGCCCGCCCGAGCGGCGCAAAACCGCCTGGGAGCGTTTGTCCCAGGAACTTCCCTTGGATCACTTCGACGATATGGTCGAAATCCACCCCATGGGCGATTTGTTGGAGTTGGGCGCAAAGATCCTCGACGGCAAGGTTCGTGGGCGTGCGGTGATCGACCTGAACGCTTAGTCGTCGTCGAAGTGGCCTTTGTCCGCGTCTTTGTGGCAGGCCTTGCAGTTGGCCCAGGTTTTGGCCTTTTTGAATTGGCTGGGGCTGACTTCGTCTTCTTCTTGGTGTTCGTGCACGAACCAGCGTTGCTCGGAAATGCGGATTGATCGGGCTTTGGAGCGGCGCGAGCTGTTTTCGACCAAATAGTTTTCGATGTGTGAGCGCGTGGCTTCATCCAAGCTGGCATCTTCGCCAAAGTGGTTGGGCAGATCCCCCATCAAGGTTTTCCAGGCTGTTGCGTCCAGTAGGCGTGCCGGGTAGGCGATATGGCATTCGGCGCATTCTTGCTGGGTGGTGGCGTCGGTGACGGCCATGGATTTATAGGCGCGCCAGTTGCCTTTGTCGCCATCGGCTTGCGCGGTCAAAATAGGGGCTGCAATGGCTAGGCCTAGGACTGATCCCAGAACGAGTACTGTTTTGTTCATCATATACCTCAACTCTCAAAGCCCAGAGTGGGGGGCCGTTTGTGTCTGTTGAGGCTCAAAGTAACGAAATTCTCCTGAACCGTTCCTGAACGAACAAAAAAAGGTGATTTTCTGGGCGTTTTGCTGAAATTGGGCGGATCGTTTCTTTATCCCTTGACGCGCCGTTCGTGATGAATTAATTACGGCGCACCCACTGTGGCTGGGTAGCTCAGCTGGTTAGAGCGCGGCACTCATAATGCCGAGGTCGGCAGTTCAAGTCTGCCTCCAGCTACCAATTGTAACAACGGCTTAGCGCTTATCGCGCTGGGCCGTTGTTTTAGGAAACACCATACGGATTGTTCTAAGGCATGTGCTTTATCTGGAACTGTGTTGGTGTGGTCACAAGATTATCGTTGGGTCGTCAATTGAAGAGAAGTAAGCTAAGTAGAGCTTCCTTAGGCCGTGCGCGTTTTTTTATACACACCGATTTGACAAGAGAATCGAGAGCGAGAATTTGAGACCAAGTTAAGTTGAATTGGGTGGCTTCACACCAAATATTGTGCAAATTCCATTTCTCTCGTCAAAACCCGCGATTGTTTCGAAGTTCTATGTACGGTGGAAACGTTCAAAAAACAGAGACTTGTCTGTGGTTTCACAATTAAACCAATATTTAATGCCCTGCTTTTATCGTTGCGTGGCACCAACAATTTGGTAGCATGCGTATTGACAAGTCACGAATGCTGATGATACAGGGAGGGCGTTCAGTGAACACAACCAATGAGGAGAACACCCAAATGTCGAAAACTCTCGCGGAATTACGCGACCCGACAAAGAGGGAAGAGGCTATCATTGAGGCACAAAATCAATATAAGGAAGATGGCGTCAAAACTGACGAAGGTTTGGGCCTTAATGGAGGGGTAACTAACGGTGGTGAGTGGATTGACAACGCCAACTGGTGACACCACCTCCACAAGCATACTTTTCTTTTCTGAAAACGCTCAACGTAAATTACTCGCTCAAATTATCGAATATGCCCTTGAAGCTGTCCATGTAGACGACTTCGAGGGCGTTTCGGTTGATTTTGGGCGGTTTTTTTCCGCTATGCGTGAAGCAAATTTTGATATCGAATTCGTACATCGCCGTCGCGGCCTCGAAAACGGTATTTCGGAAGGGAAGCTAGCGGGGATTGTCTTCTACAGGCTTACACGCGAACGCATTATTAACCTTAATCAATCTTTGTTGAAGCAGGGACACTTTCAGTTTCTGCAAGAAGAAGTGATGATTAAAATTATCGGCGCACTTTTACATGTTGACTTCTCAGATGAGTGGATTGCCCAAAAAATTGGCACCGAAAGAAGTGAAGGCATGCGTCAAAAGTTCCAAGATTTATACAATGAGCTGCGGTATATTTCTTGTCGTCGTCACTATAATCAAGAATCTCTTGCCCTCTTCTTTGACTCGATGGTCTATTTACAAACTGCAATTGATGAGATGCGGAGGATCAGCTCGGCACTCAAGGATGAATTGCCAGACTAATGGCACAGCTCAGCTACCATTCCAAACTCCCCGGTTTTCGCCTGAAAACCGGGGGTTTTTGTTGGAATTCATAAAAATTAATTAAAAAGTCTGATAAACCTACCGAAATATAGGTATAAATTGACTGTCTGTGGCGCTGAACTGTTGGGTTCAAATTAAGGTAGAGCTCCATGTCCGGGTTTGAAAACATCAATATTTTGCTGGCGGAACCGAATGTTCAAATTCGGCGTACCGTTTCCGATTCCTTGCGTCAACACGGCTATCACAGCATTCGTGATACGGGCCAGACCCGTGTGGTGCGCGAAGCGGTGAGCGAGGACCGGCTCGATGTCTTGATCACCGACGTGACGTTGGAAGGCGAAGACATGTGCGAGCTGCTTTACGGCATTCGTCACCACCGTGCCGGCACAAATCCGTTTTTGGTGACGATGGCCCTGACGGAAAATCCGTCGGTTGATGTTGTGCGCAAAGTCGTGAACTCCGGCGCGGACGATGTGTTGTTAAAGCCGGTTTCGGTGAAACAAATCTTGGATCGTCTGGGAGGTTTGTCGAAAAACCGCAAAGGCTTTGTGGTGACGACGGATTACATTGGGCCGGACCGGCGCAAAAATGGGGCGCGACCGGGTACGCAGGAAATCCCCGTTTTCAATGTGCCCAACCCTTTGCTCTACAAACGATCCGATAGCAAAGCTGATTTGGCCCAAGTCCAAGCCGCGATCAATGCCGCGGCGCGGATCATTAACGAGCAAAAAATGGAACGTCATGCCTTTCAAGTTCAGTACTTGGTCGACGAAATTGTGCCGCGCTATTCCATTGGGGATGTCGACGCCAATCTGAAGGGTATGGTTCGCCGTTTGGTGTTTGTGTCCGAAGACTTGGTCCGGCGCATGCGCGGAACAGATCGTGAGCATGTGCGCGAGTTGGGCGAGTCCATGATCAAGGTGGCGCAGGCCGTTCATCGCAATGTCGACGCACCGAACATACGTGACTTGCACTTGCTGCCGGAACTGAGTTCTGCGATTAAAAAGGCCTTCGACGCCGATGAAAAAACGGCGGCCTTGGCCCACGATATTTCAACGTCTGTAGGGCGTATCGCCTAAGTCGGGTGCGCGCGGCACATGTGAACAGCAGCGACACGGGGAAATGATGCCGTCCGAAACACAAACCATTTTGATTATCGAAGACGACCCCATGGTGCTCAGTGCGACGGCAAGCCTTGTGCGCGCGTGGGGCTATGATGTTTTGATGGCGGGCTCAGCCGACGAAGCTATTAAAAAAGCAACGGCGTTGGGCCAGGCGCCGGATTTGATCATCATCGATTACGGCTTAAGCGGTGAACAAACGGGTCTGGATGCATACAATGCCATTACGCAGCTCTACAGCGCATTTGTTCCCGGGATTGTCATCACCGGGGAAACCACGCCCGAACTTTTGGACAAGCTGGACAAAATCGGGCTGCCGCATTTGATGAAACCGATCAACCCCGAAGCGTTAGAGCAATCTTTGCCCATTCTGTTGACGTGAGTGTCGTGCTATGAATGGTGCGAACACCT
Source organism: Magnetovibrio sp. PR-2 (assembly GCF_036689815.1). Taxonomy (NCBI): domain Bacteria; kingdom Pseudomonadati; phylum Pseudomonadota; class Alphaproteobacteria; order Rhodospirillales; family Magnetovibrionaceae; genus Magnetovibrio; species Magnetovibrio massiliensis. The sequence continues at coordinate 121,876 of NZ_JBAHUR010000007.1, forward strand.
TTCCGCTTCATGAGATGTCGATCTAAGCATGGCCGAGCAAGATCAAAATTTCCTTCCGCCCGAGCAAGAACAAGCCCAAAAGCTTGTTTTGCCCGATCATGAGGACAGCAATCCGCCTTTGGAAGAAGCCGGGCATCCGTCCCCTCAACAACGTGCCGATTTTGTCGTTAAACGCTTAGAACAATTCATTCGTGAAGGCCGCACATTGGCTGAAGGCATGTCCTTGCGCCAATGGCAAGACATGGCACGCATGGAAATTGCTTTGGCCGTTGCCGCTGCGGAAGATGCCGCCAAAGACGACGATCATGTGTCGCGCCGGGTCTTGTTCACTTTGGCTGCGGCTTTGGTCACGGTTGGCTTTTGGGGAACGGTGTTTGCGTTCGACAAAGCGCCTTATCTGGTGGTCGCATTTATCTTGACGATGACAGGTTTGATCACCCTCGCGATTGTTGGTGAATGGCGTTTGATGAAGTACTTTCGTCGCCATCAAGCTAAGAAGCGTGAAAAATCTTTGCGCCGCATCGAAGATTTGACGCGCCGGATTAAACGTATGGAAAAAGAGTTGGATAAAGAATCCGACGATTTGCGTGACAAATTGAAACAACAAATGAAAGCCAAGCGCGCAGAGTTAAACGCGTCGTTTGATACGTAACGAATAATGAACCCTTACGCCTTTTATGCAGCGCAATTGCGCTTTGCTGCATCCAAAACAGAACGTAGCGACGCAGACATTTCCCACATGATGGATCAGCTTCAAACCATCGCCGATCAAATCGACGAGGGTGCTTCGTTTAAAGTTAAGGCCGCAAGCTTGCGCGCCGCAGCCCGTGCTCTTGCTGGGGTTTCAGGGTTTTTGCAAAAACAAATCTTGCCTGAAGTTATTGCGGCTGGGAACGCCACCGGCGAAGCGCAAGTGCGTTGGACCATTGACACGTCCATGTCTTTGATGGCGACTATGATGACCCATGCGGAGATGACCAACGATCAAGAAGACCTTGAACTGACGTTGCCCGACGCACCCGACATAGAAACTGCAAAGCCCGTTCATTGATGGCACCGAATTTTGGTTTTGTACGAGATTAAACGCGCAAACTGAGTACAGTTTATCTTCACCAAACATAAATGTTTGAGGGTTACGGTAATTTTTTTACGCGTAACTGTTTCGTTGTTGGCAAGTATGTCTTAGTATGTGTCGTACACGAAATGCACTGCAAGCGTTACGTGGGGATCGATCGGAACTTAGGGGAGTACCTCGTACTATGGCTAATCCAGTTTTGACTGACGTTAAGGGCATCGGCCCTGCGGCAGCAGCAGCACTGAAGGAAAAACGTATTGGCGTTGCCCGTGTTGCAAAAATGACGGCGAAGCAGCTGGCTGAATACCCGGGCATCGGTGAAGCTTCTGCAAAGAAAATCATCGCATCTGCTAAAGCACTTTTGAAAGCAGCCGCTAAACCGGCAGCGAAGAAGAAAGCTGCTGCGAAGAAAAAAGCTCCGGCCAAGAAGAAGGCTGCTGCGAAGAAAAAAGCTGCACCTAAAAAGAAAGCCGCTGCAAAGAAAAAAGCCGCTGCAAAGAAGAAGGCTCCGGCTAAGAAAAAAGCGCCAGCTAAGAAGAAGGCCGCTGCGAAGAAGAAAGCTCCGGCTAAGAAAAAGGCTGCTGCGAAGAAAAAGGCTCCGGCTAAGAAGGCTGCTGCCAAGAAGAAGGCCGCCGTTAAAAAGAAAGCGCCTGCAAAGAAAAAAGCACCAGCTAAGAAGAAGGCTCCGGCCAAGAAAAAAGCTGCTGCAAAGAAAAAAGCCCCCGCACGTCGTAAGAAAAAATAACGTCGGGCAGACACCAAAAGGGCCGTTCAAGCGATTTGCTTGGGCGGCCTTTTTTGATGCCTATTGTTCCGTTTCAGAGACCGGTTCGCGGCTCGGTTTGGTGATGACGTATATGGCACCGAAGGTGATGAACGCGGTTGCAGCAAATTTGGCGACGGCGGGCGCTTCGCTAAACCCGATGACGTAAATCAAACTTAACGCCATACCGCCAATGGCTGCGATTTTTCCATGCAAGGGGATGACGCGGTGTTTGTCCCAGCGTTGTAGGGACGGACCGAAGCGAGGATGGTTGTAGAGCCAGTTGTGAAGCTCTTCAGATCCGTTGGCAAAGGCCCAGAGCGCCAAAATCATGAACAAGACGGTCGGCATCACCGGCAAAAATGCACCGATCACGCCCAAGGCAAAAAAAATCCAACCCAAAGCAATGAAGACATGCTTCTTGCAGGCAGCAGGGATGGATGTGTTTGTCTCTTTGGGTTCGTTCGTCATGTTTGCATGTCCACTGGCGTGAATGTGGGGGTGTCGTTTTCGAACGCCAACTCATTTTATCGAAACACGTCCCACTTCACCATTGATATTGCCCCCCGTTCGGGCCACATGGGGAGGGCATAAGTATGAAAGACCTCTTTGACGATGAAAAATTGTGACGATTGCCCTGGCTCCGTGAAATGCACAAGCACGCTGCTGCATCCCATATTGGTACAAGTGTACGATCTCTATGCAGGTGGGACACGCGATAAGTTCGACATTTTATTTTCCCTCAGTGATGACGACGAAGAAGCGTTGGAGCTCTGCGATGCCCAAGTTTCGCGCGCGTGTTGGACCAAGGCTGCTTTGCTGGCCATGGTCGATGTGGTGATGCGCCTGTCAAAGAACGATTTGTCAAACGATCCTGAACGGGCACTTTACGGTGTGATTGAAACCGCGCGCGATGCTTTTTCCAGTTTCCCGTGGCACATAGAAGAGTTGGTGGATCAAGCGCCAGAGCTGTATGCTTTGATCCTGGAGCGTTGCGAAACGCCTGAGCTCTGTAACACCATATCCAAGCGGGCCTTCATCAAAGCCTGTAAAGACATTGCCTACACGACTTGAACGACAGGACGGACCATGACCCTCAATCTTGCCCCTGGTATTGAAGCTTACGTGGACACCATGAAAGCGTGGCGGCGCGACATCCATGCGCATCCCGAAACCGCATTTGAAGAGGTTCGCACAGCTGCGCTGGTGGCTGAGCAGCTGAAAAGTTTCGGACTTGAGGTGCATACAGGCTTTGCCAAAACCGGGGTGGTTGGCGTCTTGGACCATGGTGACGGTCCGGCCATTGGTTTGCGCGCCGATATGGATGCACTGTTTATGGATGAGTTGACGGGCTTGGACTATGCCTCGATCCACGCCGGAAAAATGCATGCGTGCGGGCACGATGGACACACGGCCATGCTGTTGGGGGCGGCGAAGTATCTCAGCGAAACGAAATTCTTCAAAGGCCGTGTCGTGTTCATCTTCCAACCTGCCGAAGAAGGCGAGGGCGGGGCCAAAAATATGGTTGAAGAGGGTTTGTTCGAAAAGTTCCCCGTTGATGGCGTCTACGGCCTTCACAATTGGCCGGGGATGGACGTGGGGACATTTGCCGTGACGCCTGGCCCCATCATGGCGGCTTATACGTCGTTTGAAGCCCGCATTCAGGGACAAGGTGCACATGGTGGTATGCCGCACTTAGGCGTTGACCCGGTTGTTGTTGCGGCGCAAGTCATCACCGCATGGCAAGGCATCGTCAGCCGCACCATCGACCCGCAAGACGCCGGCGTTATTTCTGTGACGCAAATTCATGCCGGCGATGCGTATAACGTCATTCCCGACAGTGTGGAGCTCAAAGGCGCCATCCGGTCGTTCCGTGAAGCGGTGGGCGATCATCTGTGGACCCGAATGAAGGAATTGGCGTCGGGGATTTGCACAGGCTATGGCGCGGACTTTACGCTGGAACGCCACAGAAGCTATCCGGCCACCATCAATTCCGACACCGAATCCGGCCTGGCTGCCATGGCGGCGGCGGATGTGGTGGGGCACGAAAATGTTGATCACCACCCGGTGCCCAGCATGGGCGCGGAAGACTTCGCCTATATGCTTGAGGCCTGCCCCGGTAGCTACGTGTGGATGGGCAACGGCCCAGGCACAGGCGGTTGTTTGCTCCACAATCCCAAATACGACTTCAACGATGAAGCCTTGGCCGTGGGCGCGAGCTATTGGGTCAAGCTGGTGGGAAACGTCCTGGCTGATTAGGCGCGGCTTAAGCGTCCAAGCTGTTGATCACGTCGGTGACCAAAGCCAAGGTGTCGCCGTCCATATCAGCGTTGTTTGGGGCTTTGGCGATCACATCGTCCAAGTCGATGATATCTCCAACCATTGCGGGGTTGAAGGCTTGGGCCATGTCGATCATGTCTGCGGAAAAAATGGTGTTCATAATATGGTTCCTATTTTCTATAGGCTCACGTTATGTAAGCAACGTTCTGTTCGCTTTTACACAAGCAAAAGAAATGCCAACTGTGCCAAGCTGGAATTGGGCTGCATACATTTCTATTTTCTTATTTAAAATCAGTCCTGTTTATCCGGTTTTGGAAACTTCGCAAAGTTTTCCAAAATTGCGAAATTTTGAAAAATGCTGACTTTGTATTGCATTTTGCAATGCAGACTTGGGATCAACGGGACTTAGCGATAGGGCCGACGCCCAAAAATTGGGAAAGCCCCACTTCGTAGGAAGAGGGGCTTTCCGGTATGACCGGTGCAGGGGGGGACGTGAAGGCTGCTCCCGATCAATTAGGAGAAGGTGCTTTAAATTTGGCGTTTACACACAAAACCAACCAAATTACTCAAGTAATATTTCATCAAATATGGATGCAGTCAAGCCCTCTTTTGGAATAATTTCAAGTCAGTTTTGTGACGAGGCTATTCTTGCTTAATCCATTAAAATTGTTATAAAATATTTGGTTGGCGTGTGTGCTGGTGGCGGGCGTGTCAGGCCGCTTTTGCGGCGCATATGGTCAAGGCCATTACGAATCCTTTTGGTGAATAACCATAGAACTGAGTGCGATGCTAGTTGTGTGAGGGGGCACGCGGCTCAGCACCTGTACTTTAAGGGAGGGGAGACGTAGAAAGCGGGACATTGTTGGAATGGGCGCGGTGGGGCGTTGCCCATTGAAAGATGGCCTTGCTGGGGGGCGAAGAGGTTGCCATCAAAATATCCAAGCGAATGTCCCGCTTTCCCCCAAATAAAAGCAAGCAACGTGCCAAATCACAGGCCCTGTGTTAGGGGATTGAAATATATGCGAAACATACGCTTGTGTGATTCTTGCTGCATTGCGAAATGAGAATTCTTCCCGGTTTATGAAGGGGCAAAACGCGAAATGATTTGCATTTTGCTAATTTTCGGGCCGCATTCACCATGATCTGTGCATTGTGTCCGGTGCGGATTTCCCTTAGAAGGTGGCGATACGGATGTGAAAGGAACTCCCCCATGGCTGTTGCACGTACCGGTACTTACAAATTGATATGGCCTTTGGTGCGTTTGTTGGATCCTGAGCGCGCCCACGCACTGGCGCTGACGGCCTTGAAGCTTGGCATCATGCCTGCCCCCGCGCGGGTAGAAGACGACGTGCTTCAGGTGAAGCTTTGGGACTTGGTCTTTCCCAATCCGGTCGGTTTGGCGGCCGGTTTTGACAAAGACGCTGACGTGTATACCCAAATGCTGTCCCAAGGTTTCGGCTTTGTGGAAGTGGGTTCGATTACACCGCGCCCGCAACCGGGCAATCCGAAGCCGCGCTTATTCCGTCTTGAACAAGACGGCGCCGTCATCAATCGTATGGGGTTTAATTCCGCAGGTCACGACGTCTCTGTCCGTCGTTTGCAAAGCCGCGACCGGGCGCGCGGCATCGTCGGCGTAAACTTGGGCAAAAACAAAGAGACTGAAGACGCAGCTGCAGACTATGAAGTCGGTGCACAAAATTTTGGTGCGCTTGCAGACTACATGGTCATCAACGTTTCCAGCCCCAACACACCGGGCCTGCGTGCGCTTCAAGGACCCGAGCCCTTGCGCGAGCTTTTGACCCGCACCAAAACCGCGTTGGACGCCACCACCAAAGACACCCGCACGCCGCCGTTGCTGTTGAAAATTGCGCCGGACCTCACGGATGAAGACAAATCCGATATTGCCCAGGTCAGTCAAGAGGTCGGTATCGACGGTTTGATTGTCACCAACACCACCATCGAGCGCCCCGACACTTTACAAGGCCTGCACAAGGGCGAGACGGGCGGCTTGAGCGGTCGTCCGCTGTTTGAAGCCTCGACCCGCGTGTTGGGCGAGATGTATGAAGCCACCGGCGGCAAGATGGTGCTGGTCGGTGTGGGCGGGATCGAAGACGCCAAGACGGCTTATGACAAGATCCTCGCGGGGGCCTCGTTGGTGCAGCTGTATTCCGCCATGGTCTACCAAGGCCCAGCCATTGCCGCCGGCATCAACCGCGAGCTGGCCGAGATGCTCAAAGCCGACGGCTTTGCATCCGTGCTGCAGGCTGTGGGGCAGAAGGGTGCTTAAGCCCTAAACCTGGAACTGTTCGCGCAAAATGCGTTCTTCCAGATTGTGTTCCGGATCAAACAGCAACACCGGTGCGACGGAGCGGTCTTCGACCACTTCGACTTTGCGCACATTGCGCACGGCCAAGTCGTCGGCGACGGCGTTTACGGGGCGCAGCTTCGGATCGATCACTTCAAACGTCACCCGTGCATTGGCAGGCAACAACGCACCGCGCCATTGACGTGGGCGGTAGGCGCTGATGGGCGTCAAGGCCAAGATGTCGGAGCCCATGGGGATAATCGGCCCGTGGGCAGACAGGTTGTACGCTGTGCTGCCCGCAGCCGTAGACACCAAAGCCCCGTCGCAAATCATTTCGTCCAAGCGCACTTGGTCGTCGATTTTGATGCGCAGCTTTGCGGCCAGGCGGCGATAGCGCAGCAATGAAACTTCGTTGAAGGCCCAGGCTTCGTGCTTTTTGCCACGCGAATCAATGGCCGTCATGAGCAGCGGGTGAATGTTGATGGGTTCCGCCCGGCTCAAACGTTTGGTCAGGCCGGTTTCTTTGAATTCGTTCATCAAAAAGCCGATGGAGCCCCGGTTCATGCCATACAGCGGCACTTCGCGACGCAGGTATTTGTGCAGCGAGCGCAGCATATAGCCGTCACCGCCCAAAACGACGATCACGTCGGCCTTGGCGGGCTGGGTGGAGCCGTAGCGTTTTTTTAAAGCTTTCAGGGCTTCCTGAGCATGCTTTTGGCGCGCGGCAACAAAGGCGATTTTTTCAAACTTCATGGAAACGGCGGTCCTGTTTCACTCAAGGTTTGGCGGAGTATAAACCATTGGGCCCGGAAAGTTTAGCCGTGAGTTTTGAAGAGCTTATCAGCCACCCGTGACACTCATGTGGCGTTTGACGGCGGGCTCGCCGTGGCCCGGTTCGATAACGAACTCATGGCCTTTGGGCTTTAAGTGTAGCGCTTGGTCAATGGCACCGTTGAGTTTGCCCATGGGATCGCAAGACCGCATCGCTTCGCGCAAATCAACGGAACTGTCTTGGCCCAGGCACATATAGAGCGTGCCCGTGCAGGTCAGGCGCATGCGATTGCAGTTGTCGCAGAAGTGATCGGACAGCGGCGTGATGAAGCCGACCTTTTGCCCGGTTTCGCGCACGTCTAAATACTTCGACGGCCCGCCCGTCGAATGGGTGGAGGGAATGAGGCTCCAATCCGCTTCGAGCTTCTGACGCACGTCGGAAAGGGGAAGGTACTGTTGTGTTCGGTCCCCACCAATGTCGCCCAGTGGCATGGTTTCGATCAAGGTCATGTCGAAACCTTGTTCTCCACACCAGCCCACCATATCGCTCAATTCATCTTCATTGAAGTTTTTCAGCGCCACGGTGTTGATTTTGACTTTCAGATCCGCATCCTGAGCGGCTTTCAAACCGTCCAAGACCTGATTGATGTCACCGCGCCGCGTGATCTCGGCGAATTTGTCCGGATCCAACGAATCCATGGACACATTGATGCGTTTCATGCCCAGTCGTTTGAGGTCGTGCGCATACTTCGCCAACTGTGAACCATTGGTGGTCATCACCAGCTCTTCTAATAGCCCCGTGTCCAGGTGACGGCCAAGCTTTTCTATGAGGCCCAAAATGCCGCGGCGCACCAAAGGCTCACCACCCGTGAGACGCAGCTTCTTCACACCACGTTCAATAAAGGTGGAGCACACCGTGTCTAGTTCTTCCAAGCTCAACAAATCTTTGCGCGGCAAAAACGTCATGCTTTCCGCCATGCAATAAAAGCAGCGGAAATCACAACGGTCGGTGACCGAAACGCGCAGATAGGTGATGGGGCGGCCGAATGTGTCTTGCATGGTCCTCATATGCGTTGTGACTGGTCAAATACAACGCCTCAGTTTTCAAAATACCGTGTTTGCGGATACGTGTCGTCCATAAACTCACTGTGGGTTTTGGTACTTTAGTCGCAGATCAAATGCATTGACGGTGGTCAAATAGACTTCGGGCCCACACTCCCGGGAGGCTCAATTCCCAAAGTGCAGGCCCTTTGCCCGACAAAACTGTCAGCAGACTTATTGAGCGGTGGGGAAGAACAGCTGTTCGCCCTGCAGCTTGAAGGCGGCGATGGCGTGTTGACCGTCTTTGGAGACCAGCCAATCGATGAACGTTTGGCCCAATTCGGACTTCACGTGCGGGTGTTTGGCTTTGCTGACCAAGATCACGCCGTAAGGGTTGGCGAGGTTGGAACTGCCTTCGTGCACGATGTCCAATCCGTCTTTGTTTTTGAACGCGATCCAAGTGCCGCGATCCGACAGGGCGTAGGCGCCCATGCCTTGGGCCATGTTTAACGTAGCCCCCATGCCTGCACCGGCTTCGCGGTACCAGTTGCCGCCTGGGGTCAAGCCGGCGGATGTCCACAAACCGCGCTCCCGCTTGTGCGTGCCGCTATCGTCGCCGCGCGAAACGAAGTTGGCTTTTGCGGTGGAGATGACGGTCAATGCAGCGTTGACGTCTTTGGTGGATTTTACGCCTGCCGGATCGGCTTTCGGGCCGATGACGATGAAGTCGTTCATCATCACGTCATAGCGTTTTTCGCCAAAGCCTTCGGCAACAAAAGCTTCTTCGGATTTGCGGTGGTGCACGAACAAGACGTCCGCATCGCCCGCTTTGGCTTGGCGAATGGCTTGGCCCGTGCCGACGGCAATCACGCGCACTTCTATGCCGGTTTTTTTCGTGAACTGGGGCAAGATATCATCAAACAGGCCGGAGTTGGCCGTGGACGTGGTCGATGCCACAGTGATGAAGTCGCCCGCCATGGCGAGGCTGGAGCCCAGCAAAACGCTGGCGGCAATAGCGAGGGAAGCGAAAAAACGCATAAGGATGGTCCTTTTCGAATTCAAATGTCTGGCCAATAATCCCTCCAAAACAAGCGTTATGTCAATTTGGGAATAACGGGTAGATGACGCATACCGCTTTTCCATGCAATTGGGCATACGACTTTCGTCGTATATTTTTGTGCATAACGCTAAAAGGTCTGAGGATTGAGGGCTTATCGGGCGTGTTTGGGGTCGTGGCGGGGGCCTTCGCCGCGTTTCCACCACAACAGCTCGCCTTTGACAAAGGCCTGCGCCAAATCGTTGTCAGGCCGGTCAAAGAACTGTTCAGCGGGGGCTTGTTCCAACAGACGGCCGCGATGCAAAAACAGGACTTCGTCGCCCAAACGTCTGGCTTGACCCAAATCATGGGTGGTCATGACGATCTTGGTGCCCTGCGCGAAGATGGCCTGGATCAGCTCTTCGATTTGGTGGCTGGCGCTGGGGTCCAAGCTGGCGGTGGGCTCATCCAAAAACAGGATTTGCGGCTTCAAGGCCCAGGCGCGCGCAATGGCAAGACGTTGCTGTTCACCGAACGACAAGACGCGCGCAGGGGCGTCGGCTTGGCGGGTCATGCCGGTGCGTTTCAAAACGTCGTGAACGATGTCCGCGCGTTCACGCTGGGGCACATTGTGAAGGGCAAGTGCGTGTTCAATGTTGGCCCGCCCACTTCGGCGCAACATGACAGGGCGTTGGAAGACCATGGCTTGGGCGTACTTGGCGGTTTCAGGTGAAGCCCAGGTGACGGAGCCTTGGTTGGGCTGCAGCAATCCATGGCACAGGCGCAACAGCAAGCTTTTGCCGGCACCATTGGGGCCGACGATCATGGTGCGCGTTCCCGCGTCCAGTTCCAGGTTGAATTCTTTGATCAAGGGAATGTCGCCCCGCCCGTGATACCAAACGTTATCGAGCTTCAAGGGCAGAACAGGTGTGTCGTGGGCGCTCATGATCCGGCCCTTCGTTCTCGGCGGTCTTTGACCAGTTGCGCCGCGGCTCCTATGGCTAACGAAATGGACAGCAAGACGATGCCCAACGCCAACGCCAATGCCAGATCCCCTTTGCTGACTTCCAGGGCAATGGCTGTGGTCATGACGCGGGTGACGTGATCAATGTTGCCGCCCACCATCATCACCGCACCGACTTCTGCGGTGGCACGGCCAAACCCCGCTAACACCGCCGTCAGCAACGTAAAACGCCCATCCATGATGAGCGTCGGGATGGCGCGCATGCGGCTCGACCCTAAGCTGGTGAGTTGGTCTTCGTACTCAATCCACAAATCGGTGATCACTTGGCGCGACAGGGCGGCGATGATGGGCGTGACCAAAATAACTTGGGCGATGATCATGGCGGTGGGGGTATAGAGTAGCCCAAATACGCCAAACGGGCCGGAACGCGAAAGGCTGAGATAGACAATCAGGCCCACCACGACAGGCGGCAGACCCATTAAGGCATTGAGCACAATCAACACACCACGACGCCCGGGAAAACGCATCATGGACACAGCAGCGCCCAAAGGCACGCCGATGAGGGTTGAGACCAGCACAGCGGTGAGGCTGACATACAATGACAGGCTCACGATCTCGGCCAGATCGGGGTCGAGGGACACGATCAGCTGAACAGCCGTGCTCAACGCGTTGCCCATGTCATTCATCAATAACGCACCTGATTTGGAGGGTTGAAAGCGGAGCGAAAGCTTATCACGCCCGCCAAAATGCGAAACCCCTCAAGGCTCTCTCTACGACTTAAGTAGGAAATTTGATTAACCTTATCTGGCAAAAAAGCGCGGTTGAACTAGCCAGAACGGCCCTCAGATATAATAATCATAGGTGCAATTGAGCGATTCTAAGATTTTTCAGGATTTTGCAAACCTGGGTTTGCCGTTGAGCCCCATTTGGGCAAAGGAAAAGGACCATGCTAGCGATGTTTCCAACACTTACGCGGGCCCCTGCCGATATCGGCGGTGCGACACCCTCTGTGGAATTCATCCAGGCCACAGGAGGTGTGATTGAGCTGCCCAAGGGCTTCGATCCTGCCGACGGCCAGTTCGAACGCCAAGGTCCGGATTTGATGATTACCGACAGCGGCGGCAATCAGGTTTTGATCGCTGATTATTTCATGCAAGAAGACGCCCCAAACTTGGTCACCACGCGCGGCGCGATGTTGGAAGGCGACCTGGTCGAGCGCTTGGCGGGCATGGTGGCCCCGGGCCAAATCGCAGGTGAGGTCCCCGCCCCGGCAGAGCCCATTGGCAAGATTGTATCACTTGACGGTGAAGTGACCGTGATTCGCGCAGACGGTTCTCGTGTCACCTTGCAAATGGGCGATGACGTCTTGATGGGCGATATTTTGGAAACAGGCGACCCTGCCGGTGTCGGCGTGTTGTTGGCCGACGGTACGGCTTTGTCCATGGGCACGGATGCCAAGCTGGTCTTGGACGAAATGGTGTACGACCCCGGCACGCAAGAAGGCTCCATTGCGCTTTCGGTGATGAAGGGTGTGTTCACCATCGTCTCCGGTGAAGTCTCCAAAACCGATCCGGACGCCATGACGATTTCAACGCCCGTGGCGACCATCGGTATTCGCGGCACACAAATCGGCATCGACATCTCCAATGGCCGCGACATGACGTTGGTGTTGTTGGAAGAAGCCGACGGCTTTGTGGGTGAGGTCATCGTGACCAACCAAGGTGGCGTTTCCACCATCAATCAACCTTATCATGCGGTGACGGTGAGCGCCTATGACGCGCCGCCGTTTTCGACGGATGAGTTCCCCATGGATGCCGTTGTAGCCATGTTTGGTGGCGCGCTCAAGTTTCTGCCGTTGACGAACACCAACGCCAATGATTACGGCCTGCAGGCGGATGAGGGATTCAACAGTTTCGACACCTCAGCCGGAGGCGATAGCTCCGCGTCTGAAACCACAGTAGAAGATGGCCTGGCGCAATTCGAAGATGCGACAGACTTGGACAAGCCCACCATGGTGATGGATGAGCTTTCCTCCACCATTGACGTGCCCGACGCTGAAGAGCTTGGGCTGGTTTCAGAAGACGAAATACCATTAGACGGTTTAGCTGGTTTTGAAGAGGGTGCGTCTGAGACTGTGGCCTTTGCGTCAGGCGTGGTCGCGGATGACACCACCCCGCTTGACACCTTTGAAACGAATGCAGGCGAAGGCTTGAGCGCCGACGCTTTGGCCGCTGAAGCGGATGTAATCTTTGGCGATGAAGAAACGCCGATGGACACGGTTGAGATGGTTCCAGCTGGCGGGTCAGAAGAGCAAGACATTCCAACAGACACCAGCGCGACTGTATCTGAAGACACAACAGACGAAACCACAACAGAAACCACAACAGAGGCCCCGACTGAGGTTGTGTTCGAAGCAACGGAGCCGAAGCCCGAACCAGAGCCCGCCCCCACGCCGGAACCTGTGCCCACGCCAGAACCCGAGCCTGAGCCCGAGCCTGAGCCCGCGCCGGAACCCGAGCCAGAACCGGAGCCAGAGCCAGAACCGGAGCCAGAGCCAGAACCGGAGCCGGAGCCAGAGCCAGAACCCGAGCCAGAACCCGAGCCAGAACCAGAACCGGAACCGGAACCTGTGCCTGTGCCGGAACCCGAGCCCGCGCCGGAACCCGAGCCAGAACCGGAACCGGAGCCAGAACCCGAGCCTGAGCCAGAACCCGAGCCTGAGCCAGAACCGGAACCGGAGCCAGAACCGGAACCGGAGCCAGAACCGGAACCCGAACCAGAACCCGAACCCGAGCCCGAGCCCGAGCCCGAACCGGAGCCAGAACCGGAACCTGTCAACACAGCTCCGACGGCAGAAGCTGGGTCGGTCATGATAGCAGAAGACAACGTGTTCTCTGGCCAGTTGACGGCTTCTGACCTTGAAGGGGACACGTTAACATTTAGCTTGTCTGAGGATGCCGGACCCGAGCACGGCCACGTTTCCATCAGCGCTAATGGTTCGTTTATCTACACGCCGGACCCTGATTACGGCGGTGCCGACAGCTTCACCTATTTTGTCGAAGACGAAGCGGGTGCCATGGGCATCGCCACCGTGAACGTCAATGTTACACCTGTTGCTGATCTGCCGCAGCTGGCGTCGGCCAATGTCGAAGGCTATGAAGACAATGCCATTGCCTTGGCCGTCAATGCAGTTATGCCCTCAAGCACGACCGAAACCGTGCAATCGCTGGTGATCGCTGGGCTTGTTAGCGGGGCTGTGTTGTCTGCTGGCTCTGACAATGGCGACGGCACTTGGACGGTGAGCCCGCAAGAGCTGTCCGGCTTGACCGTCACGCCGCCGCAAGACTTCAGCGGCACCATGAACTTAAACGTCACAGCCACGTCCAGTGATGGCGGTACGGCGTCATCTCAATTTTCCTTGAACGTTTCGCCTGTGGGCGATGCGCCGCAAATTGCTGTATCCGATGTCATGGGGCAAGAAGACGCAAGTATTGCCCTTAACATTGCCGCAGCCATGGCGGGCGGGACTTCTGAAACCATTTCTGAGGTCGTGATTTCCGGTGTGCCCATCGATGTGGAGCTTTCTGCCGGGCTGGACAACGGCGACGGCACCTGGACGTTGACGCCGGGTCAATTGCCCGGTCTCACTTTGACCCCTGGGGCGGACTATAACGGCACGCTGCAATTGGGCGTCAGTGCCGTGTCTTCGGATGGCACGGTCAGTTCGAACAGTTTCGCGGTCTCCGTCGCACCCATTGCCGACACCCCTGTGATCGCAGCTGCGGACGTGACGGGTATGGAAGATAGCGCGGTCGTGTTGACACTGGGCACATCCATGCCGGCTGGAACGCTAGAAACCGTAGACCACATCGTGGTCACCAATGTGCCGAACGGTGCTGTGTTGTCGGCAGGGACCGATAACGGCGATGGCACCTGGACATTGGGCACGGATCAACTGGATTATCTGACCTTCACGCCCCCAACGGACTACTCCGGAACGTTGGCGTTAAGCGTTCAAGCGGTCTCAACAGACGGCGGTGTGGCGACGGCCGACTTTAATGTCACTGTTCAGCCTTTGGCCGACCAGCCGCAGTTGGCTGTTGCCGATGCGGTGGGGCATGAAGACGGCGCCATTGCTTTGGCTTTGGCCGCAAGCATGGCGGCAGAGACCACCGAAGCCCTTTATACCATCACCGTTGAAAACGTGCCTCAGGGCGCGCTTTTGAACGCCGGGATCGACAATGGTGACGGCTCTTGGACTTTGACGCCGGATCAGTTGGACGGCCTGACACTGACGCCGCCGCACGATTATAACGGTGCGTTTGATTTGAGCGTCACGGCGACGTCGACCGATGGCGGGGTGGCGACGGATATGCTGTCCGTCACGGTCAATCCGGTTGCTGATGCACCGGTTGTAGCTGTGGCCGATGCTGTTGGACACGAAGACGGCGCGATTGAACTGGCCGTTGCAGCCAGCATGCCTGCAAACACGACAGAGAGCGTCGAACGTGTGATTGTCACAGGTGTGCCCGAAGGCGCAACCTTGAGCGCCGGTACGGACAATGGCAACACCACGTGGACCTTGACGGCCGATGAGTTGGCAGGTCTCACCATCACGCCACCCACAGATTTTAACGGCGCGTTTGAAATGGGCTTTAGCGCCATTTCCACCGATGGCACCGTGACGTCGGATGCCATGAGCGTGCATGTGGGTGCGGTTTCAGATAATCCCGTGATCGCAGCGGCCAACGTCAGCGGCACAGAAGACGACGGGGTGGCTTTGTCCATCGCGGCTTCCATGCCTGCGGGTACGGGAGAAACGCTGGACAGCGTTATCATCTCGGGCGTTCCGGATGGTGCAACCTTGTCTGCGGGCACAAACAATGGCGATGGGTCTTGGACAGTGTCGACGGACGAGCTGTCTCAATTGACGCTCAATCCGCCTGAAAACTATAGCGGCACCATAGACCTCAGCGTCACGGCTGTTTCCAGCGACGGCGGGAGTACGACGTCTCACTTCGCCGTTGGTGTGGCACCCGTCGCCGATGTGCCAGTGTTGCAAGTCTCGGATGTGGTTGTCACCATTGAGCCTGCTCCGGGCTTGGACATCGAAGGCGGTAAGGAGGATGACGCACTGTTCGGTTCGACAGGTTCCGACGAAATCGAAGGCGGCTCCGGCGACGATGTGATCTATGGCGACAGCGAAACGCCCACCTCATCTGAAGATGATGAAGACGACGACGATAATGAAGGCCGGGGACGAGGTCACGACGAAGATCATCAAGGACATCATGGACGGGGACATGATGAACATGGCCGGGGACATGGCTATGGTCACGATGATGGCAAAGATGACCATGACTTTGGCGGTGATGACGACCAGCCGCTTCAACCCATCGTGACAACTGAACCCATTGAAGTTGCCCTGGAAGTCGATACCGCTTTGGTGGACGTGGATGGGTCTGAGGCCTTGAGCGTTGGTATAGCAGGGGTTCCAGACGGTGCCAGCCTGAGCGTTGGCACAGACAATGGCGACGGCACCTGGACGTTGTTGGGTGCGGACTTGGAGCAGCTGGACAATCTCACTTTGACGCTTCCGGTGGGCAGCTCAACAGATAACTTCGATCTGGATGTGACGGCGTTCTCCAATGAAATTGAAACCGGCGAAGCGGCTGTCAACACGGCGACCATCAACGTGAACTTCGAAGCCGCGCCGGGCGGAGATGACATCATTGATGCAGGCCAAGGTAACGACGAAGTTTATGGCGGCTATGGCGCGGATCAAATCGACGGCGGAAAAGGTTCCGATGAGCTTTACGGCGAAGCGGGAGACGACGTCATTGATGGCGGCAAAGGAAATGATGTCATCGTTGGGGGTGAAGGTGACGATGTCTTGACAGGTGGCGAGGGGCGCGACGAATTCGTCTTCCGCGCAGGCGACGGCGACGACATCATCATGGACTTGGGCCACAAAGACGTTCTGCGCTTCGAAGGTCAAGAGTTCAAT
The DNA here is from genome assembly GCF_036689815.1 of Magnetovibrio sp. PR-2. Lineage (NCBI taxonomy): Bacteria > Pseudomonadati > Pseudomonadota > Alphaproteobacteria > Rhodospirillales > Magnetovibrionaceae > Magnetovibrio > Magnetovibrio massiliensis. The sequence goes on from NZ_JBAHUR010000007.1 coordinate 138,118, forward strand.
ATGGATGACTTCATTTTGCAAAACGATGAAAGCAGCGACGGCACAACCATCACCTTTGGCGGGGATGCAGGTGTGTCCGTCACGCTCAACGATGTCCAGGCCGAACCGGGTGCCGGCTACACGGTTACCCAAGATGGCGACAGCGTGCTCGTGACGTTCGATAAGGATACGCTGACGTAAATCAATCTTTGGCGAACGGGTTATGGCCCTTGCGCACGACAATGCGCAGAGGAACGCCCCACAGGTCAAAATCTTCCCGCAATGCATTGGCCAAATAGCGTGAGTACGCTTCCGGCAAACCTTTGGCATGGCTGCAAAATAGGGCAAAGGTTGGCGGACGGGTCTTGGGCTGGGTCATATAGCGCACTTTGATGCGTCGCCCACCGACCAGAGGCGGTTGGTGATATTCCAAAATATCTTCGAGCCAGCGGTTCAGGCGTGCGGTGGAAACGCGGCGGTTCCAGACGTCAAACACGTCCAAGACGTTGTCCAAAATTTTCGACAAGCCTTTGCCGGTCTTGGCTGAGACCGTGACAATGGGAATGCCGCGCACTTGCGGCAGGGACGTTTGCATACGGTCGTGTAGACGCTGCAATGCTTCTTTGTTGTCTTTGATCAAATCCCACTTATTGACCACGACCACCAGCGCGCGGCCTTCTTCAATGACGTTGCGGGCAATGGTGAGGTCTTGCTTTTCCAGCATGTCGCGGGCATCCAAGACCAAGGCAACCACTTGAGCAAAATCGATGGCGCGACGCGTTTCGGCACCGGACAAAGCCTCGACCTTTTCAGTGACTTTGGCGCGACGGCGCAGGCCTGCCGTGTCCACCAGCTTGAATTCACGGCCTTGATAGGTCCACGGTACGGTGATGGAATCGCGTGTGATACCGGCTTCTGGGCCCGTGAGCAGGCGCTCTTCCCCCAGCAACTTGTTGATCAGTGTGGACTTGCCCACATTGGGGCGGCCCACCACCGCCAATTGCAGCGGGGTTTCCAGGATCTTGGCGTCATCTTTTTCGTCGCCGCTGTCTTGGAGAGGGGCGTCTTCTTCGGCCAAATACGCGCCGTCTTCGGCGGCTTCGGCGTAAGGGCGCAGTGCGTCGTACAGGTCGGCCAGCCCTTCACCATGTTCAGCGGACAGCGGCACCGGATCGCCCAAGCCCAACGCGTAGGCTTCCAACAATCCAGGCTGTCCCGCAGCCCCTTCGCATTTGTTGGCGACCAAAATGACCGGCGTGTCGTGGCGGCGCAGCCAATTGGCGAAGTGTTCGTCCAAGGGCGTGAGGCCCGTGCGGGCATCGATCATCATCAGCCCGACATCGGCTTCAAAAAACGCAGCTTCGGTCTGTTCGCGCATGCGTGATTCCAGGCTTTCGTCGTGGGCGTCTTCCAAACCCGCGGTGTCGATGATGCGGAACGTCATGTCGGAAATGCTTGCATCGCCTTCGCGCCGGTCACGGGTGACGCCGGGCATATCGTCGACAATGGCGACACGCTTGCCCACCAAACGGTTGAACAGCGTCGACTTGCCCACATTGGGGCGGCCGATGATAGCGACTGTGAAGCTCATGTTTTTTTCCGATTAACGGTATGCAGCCAAAGTGGCGTCGTCTGCTAAGAAATAGACCGTCTGTCCTGCGACGACAGGCGGGACAGAGACACCGTCGGGCATGTCTTCGCTGCCCAAGATATTGCCGGAGTAGGGCGAGATCGCCACGGCCACACCGTTGGAGCTGGCGACGATCAAGCGGTTGGAGACCAACAACGGTCCGGTCCATGTGATCACACCTTCGCGGTCTTCCGGGTCTTCCCAGCGCGGCAATGTGGTGACCCACATGATGCGTCCGGTTTTGCGTTCCAAGGCCACCAGTTCTTCGTTGCCCGTCAACGTGAACAGATAGTCGCCTGCGACCCAGAACGATTCATGTCCGCCGATGCCTTTTTCCCAAAGACGGCGCCCGCTGCGCAGATCGATGGCGACCATGAGGCCAGAGTGGCTCAGCGCAAAGACCATGCCCCGGTCAATCACCGGGTTGGCACGAATGTGCGCCAATGCAGCCGTCGCATCCGTGCGCCGACGCGCGGTCAAACTGTCCAACCACAGTTGGCGTCCGTTATCAACTTTCAGCGCAACCAATTCGCCGGAGGTATAGGGCACAATGACAACGCCTTGGTCCACAGCCGGGCTGGCCGATCCCAGCAGCATGGCTTGCTCGCTCGATCCCGTATGGGTCCACAGTTGCGTGCCGTCTTTTGCCGCCAAGGCGTGGACTTTGTTGTCGAGAGAAACGACAAAGACCCGTCCGCCACGCACGGTCGGGGCCGAGCGGATCGGACCGCTGACGTTTTCTTTCCAAATCACTTTCCCGGTTTGGGCGTCGAGAGCAAACACTTCGGCAAAGCCGGTGCCGATAAACACTAAGCCACTGTCGTAAGCAATGCCGCCTGTGATGTGGCCGTCGTCTTCGTCGTCCGGGGTCAGATAGTTCGACCAAAGCCGATCGCCGGAAGCCACGTCAAAGGCGCGAACTTCGGTATCGCTGTCGATGGTGAAGATGCGCCCGTCCGCAATGACCGGCGTTGCCGTCAAGCGTTCACCGGAGCTGCGCCCTGAACCAATGTCCGAGGACCAAGATTCGACCAAACGCGGGGCCGCTTCGATATGGTGCATGGCGTGATTGGCGTATCCGCCGTTTTGCGGCCAGTCGGGCGTGGGTGAGGGAGCGGGCAGGCGAATGCCTTCGTCTTCGATGCCCGTTTCCGGGATCAGCGCACTTTCGTGCTTCAAGATCGAGATACGCTCGCCGGGCAACGGCGGCGCTTCGCTACCGCCCATCCATGATTCGCAAGCCGTAAGGCTTACCGCCAATAGCGCGGCACTCATCAAACGGATCGGGTTGAATGTATCAGTCACGGAAGCGGTATCCTTCATCTTCGGGGGGCTTAAGAGCCCAGTCCTTGCAGCATGCTTTGTGCGCGCAGACGCAAATTTTGCGGCGTGGCTTGATCGTCAATCAAGGCGTTCAACACCGCCTTGGCTTTTTCGCTGTCGCCGTGTTCCATGGCGATGAGGGCCAAAAGCTCACGCGCACTGAAGCGGTAAGGGTGCGTGTTTTCGGACATGGCGCCCAGACGGAATTCCAAAGCCGCACGATCATAGCCGCCTGCGTTGACCTCAACCATGGCCGACATGACGTTGGCTAATCCCGACAGGGCGACATCGCCAAGCGTGTCGCGCGCGATGTGTTGGTACAGTTGCGATGCACCGCTATGGTCGCCGCTTTCAGCCATCAGTGCGGCTTCTTGGAATTGAGCCAGAACCCCATATCCGGTGGAGGCGGAGCCCGCCAGAGTCTGCATGGCTTTGAGAGCCTCTTGGGTGTTGCCAGACGCCGCCAGCAGTTGGGCGTCGAAGTATTTTGCGCTGTCTTCGGACCGGGCGGACAACTGCTGGCTTTGCCAGATCTGGTTGCCGGCCACAATGGCGACGATCAACACAGCGGTGCCCACGACAAATTTGCCGTAGCGCTGCCACAGTCGTTTCATTTGCTCCTCGCGAAGTTCTTCATCAACTTCGCGGATCAGTCCGTCATCGGTTTGGTCGGCCACAGGGGTCTCCAGTCACTAGGTTTTAGTCAGCACATTCACCCCATGGCGAGCCACCACAGGGGGTTTGCAAACATAGCTAAGCCAAGGCGCGAACGCAAACGTTTCGCGGATATGATTAGGTCTTTATTTTCAATAGACTAATTGGCAGTGGAGGTTCTCACTCAGACCCGCCACTTGATCGAACAGCCCATGGACGGGATTTGGTCGGCCGGCCCTTGACCGGTTTTTGCGACTTGGGCCATGGCGTCGAACAGTTCGCGTTTGGCGTCTGCGGGGGCGGTTTCTTTGCGCGAGGCGTCCAAACGGCCGCGGTATTGCAGGCCTAAGCCCTTGTCAAACCCAAAGAAATCCGGGGTGCAAACAGCGTCATAGCTGCGTGCGACTTCTTGGCTTTCGTCGAACAGATAGGGGAACGGGAAGCTGTTTTGCTCTGCCATTTTGACCATGTTGTCGAAAGAATCGTCGGCATATTGGCTGGGATCGTTGGAATTGATCGCAACCACGCCAATGCCCTTGGCCTGCAGATCACGCACATCACGGATCAGACGTTCCAATACGGCCAGGACGTAGGGGCAGTGGTTGCACATAAACACCACCAGCGTGCCGTTCTCGCCTTGTACGTCGGACAGGCGATAGGTCTTGCCGTCCACCCCCGGCAAGCTGAAATCCGGGGCTTTCCAGCCAAAATCGCAAATCGGCGTTTCCACGGCCATGGTCTCATCTCCTCCTGTTTTCATTGACTCTAGATAAGCGAGATATGCGGTGTGCGCAACGCCCAAAAAGTTAATGCCTGCTTAAACTTTTTGCTCCACAATAAAAATTGGACGTGTGTGCAATAGAGAGAAAGTCTGTTTCCAAGAATTGGAGCCCAAAACTATGCGTACGCTTCGAATTTCAACGCTTTTGGCTTGTGCGGCCTTGCTGTCAGCCTGTTCCGGCTTAGGCAACGGTTCATCTGACGTTTATGGTTACGCGTCACGTGATGCGATCAACCACATTGGCACGTACAATGTTCTTGCGACTGCGGTGACCGTGGGTACGGACAAGACCGTCCTTGACCACATTGTGTCGTATAGTTCAGGCAAGGATTGCTCGACCGTTCGATCTGAGCAAGGACGAACCTATTGCCGCGAAGACGAGCCCAATCCCACACCTCAGGTGCATTGCTATCGCTCCCTTGCCGATGTGACGTGTTACGCTGCGCCCAGCGAGACGCGGCCCATTGATGAACGTGTCGGCACTTCCAACTGACCAAGTCCTTCATAACGCAGCTGTATTGTCTGTTTCACCAAGCTCCGTGAGTTGACCAAACGCTCAAGTTGGCGTTTACTCGAACTCGCCAGACCTGTTGTTGTGCGAGAAACCCTGAATGAAGCGATTGCTGTTTGCCACTGTTGCCTTGATGATCCTTGCGGGCGTGACTTATGTCACGCTTGGCTCAAAGCCGGAAATGAGCCCTGAAGTCTTGAAAAAGATGAAGCTGGTTTCGCGCTTTAAAGATATTTTGCCCAAAGCCGAGGCCGGCAGCGCCGCCGACCAATACAAAATCGCGATTATGTATGAAACTGGGGACGGCACCAAAAAGGATCCGCGTGAAGCGGTCAAATGGCTGATGAAGGCGGCCGAACAAGGCTATCCCGACGCGCGCGTAAAACTGGGGATATCTTATGCCAACGGTGAAATGGTGCGCCAAGATTACTTCTTGGCGGCGAAGTACTACCGTTTGGCGGCAACGTTTAACAACAATCCAGAAGCCCAGTTCCGTTTAGGCGAATTGCATTTCAATGGGCGCGGTGTTGATCACGATTACAACAAAGCCACTAAATATTATGAACAGGCCGCTGCCCAAGGGCATGGGGCGGCGCAGTACATCCTCAGCTCCATGTATGAAGAAGGCTGGGGGCTCAAACGCGATTTGATCAAGGCCTACATCTGGATGAAGTTGGCGGTGAACAGACGCGATCAAGTGATTGCGGTGAACAAAAAGTACGACCCGGCCAAAAAGATCAAAATCTTGGTCAAAAAAATGAACCGTTTTCAAATTGAAACAGCGGAAAAACAGCTCAAGAAAATGGCTGCCAGCGCGAAGTGATCTTTAGGATTTTGGCAAGCGGATGCGCACGATCCCTTTGAAATCGTTGGGGTCGGCCACTTGGCCTTTGCGCACAATCTCGACCCGGCCTTGGCGCGCCAAAAATACGGCTTGTTGTTTCACAGCCTGAAGATATTTGCGCCACAGTTGCGGCCCGTCCTTGGGACGGCGACGCGCTTCGGCGATTTGCTTGGCGACTTTTTCAAAGCTCCACACCCCTCCATCGCTTAACGCGCTCAAAATAGCGGTGGCAACGGGATCGTCCTTGGCGGGCTTTTTGTCAGTATCGGTGTCTGTATCAGTCATGCGCGGGGGTTTAGCATGCTTTTGAGAGGCTGGAAACTCAAAACGCCGATTGCAACACGTGCAATCGGCGTTTGAAAAAGCGGCTGTGAGGCCGCAAGCGTCTATGCGGCGCGGTCGTGTCCGCGTGCGAGTGGATAAAGCTGCTCGCTTTCGGCTTGGATACGAGACCAAACCAGTTCAAACATTTCATCCGTCTCTTTGACAAATTCGGCGTGGTCACCGATGCGCAAGCCGTTCTTACACCACTTGTTGGCGTATTTTTTGAACAGGCGCTTGATTTCTTTTTCGCCTTCCATGAAACGCTCAACCGTGGAACGCACGGAGCCGTCATTGTTGCTCAACAACGAAGAATAGATTTCTTTGTTGTTGTTCATGTGCATATCGAATTTGTCGCGATAGCGTTCGAACAGTTCACAAGCAATGGCACCGTCACATAGTTCCCGGTCTTGGAACAGATAGGACAACGTTTTCGCCAATTCGGCGATTTGGTGGTTTTGCTCGTGAAGATCGTCAAATGAGACCATTTATGTTTTCTCCTCCCCCATCCACAAAGTCACGCGGTTGTTGTAGGCGAATCTACAGCTACTGGGTGACGTTCTTGTGAATTTCTCTATGGTTCTATTGTAAGCACTCTATAAATTAAATTGAATGAATAATGCATCTTATGAATCAAAGTGTTGCAGCATTAACTAATTAAGGAAAAAACGAATATCAGCTCAAAAGGGGGCTTGCGGCGAGGCCGTCGAACATAAATTGCACTGCCAAAGCGGCCAGAAGGACACCTGTTACCCGCGCAATCACATTCAGCCCCGTCACGCCGAGCACACGCTGGACTTGCCCGGCCATCATTAGCAGCACTAGGGTGAGGAGCAAGTTCGCCAACAATGCGCCCACGGCAAGGCCCCAATGGAGCCAATCACCACCACTTTCCGCCGTCAACAGGACCACCGCACCCATGGTGCCCGGCCCGGCAATCAAAGGCGTGGCGAGGGGGAAGACGGAAATGTCCTGTTTCGATTTGGCTTCGTTGTATTCGTCGTCGGTGGTGGAGCTGTCACCGGATGGGCGGGCAAAAACCATGTTGATGGCGATTAAAAGCAACAAGATACCACCCGCCATGCGCATGGCGCTCAAGGTAATGCCCAAGCGTGACAACACCGCATCGCCGAACAGGGCGAAGGCCAACAGGATGGCTGCTGCTATGGCAACGCCGCGAAAGGCAAGTTTTCGCCGTTCCGGTGCTGGGGTGCCCTTGGTCAGCACAGCAAACAACGCCGCCACATCCACAGGCCCCATGGTAGCGAAGATGGTGGTGAACGCCACCAAGCCGATTTCAATCATTTGTGCGTGGTCCATAGGTGAGCTTAACATGGATTGGAGACAGGGGAACATCGCCCTCGCATCCCGGCGCATGATCTGATAAGCAAGTGCTTATGAACGAATTGGACATCATCAAACTGGGCCAAAAGCCCGTCCTGCACGGTGGCGATCCCAAAGCCGCCGAGGCACGTTTTGGCGTTCCCAAACAGGGCTGGGTGGATTTATCGACAGGCATCAATCCCAAGCCTTATCCCCTTGGCGATATCCCCGCAGAAGTTTTCGCGCGGTTGCCGTTCAAATCTGAACTGGACGATTTGCTGGCGGCAGCGCGCAAGGCCTACGGCGTGCCGGATGAAGCCGGAATTGTGGCGTCTGCAGGCACCCAGGCGTTGATCCAGTTGGCACCGACGTTGTTTGATCCCGGTGACGTCACCATTATGGGGCCAACGTATGGTGAACACGCACCGGCTTGGCGTGGTGCAGGGCACAACGTGGTCGAAGTCGGTAGCATTTGTGCCCAAGCGGCGGAACCGTCACCTTTTGGTGTCTCCGTCCATCCCAACAATCCCACAGGCCGCTTGCAGGCCGTCGACGGCCTCGTCGCCATGGCGGGCGAGCTGTTTGATCGGGGTGGGGCGTTGGTGGTTGATGAAGCCTTCATCGACGTTGTGCCGGATTTATCCATCACACCGCATGCCGGGTGCGACGGCTTGATCGTTTTGCGCTCGTTTGGGAAGTTTTATGGTCTTGCAGGCCTGCGCCTGGGCTTCGCCATCACCACACCGGATTTGGCGGAACGATTAAACGAAAAGATCGGTCCTTGGGCGGTGTCGGGCCCGGCTTTATATGCTGGAACGAAAGCCTTGAGCGACCCGTCCTGGGCGGACCAAACGCGCAAAGATCTTTCGGTCGCGATGACGCAGTTGAACAAGATGCTGACCCACGCAGGCTTGCGATATGTGGGGGGCACCGATCTGTTCACCCTGGTCGAGCACGAAGATGCTCAAGCGATTTACGAAAAGCTGGGCCGTGCGGGCATTTTGGTGCGTCCGTTCGACTACAATACCCATTGGCTACGTTTCGGCTTGCCGGGGACGCAAGAGCATTGGCAGCGCCTAGAAGCTGCTCTCAAAAGCTAAACTTCATTTCAATGAATGAGATTAGAAACATACCCACTATTGTGTTGATTTATGAATCTGTATCATGAATGCTTGAACAGGTAGAGGGGCTGTATTTAGAGGCAGCAAGCTGGTGGTGACAGAACGTAGTTCATTTCGGTTAACGGTACCAAAGGGCAGAACGCTTGGTCGGGTTTTAAAACGGCCTGCGTTGGTTTTGGTTTTCTTCACATGCATTTTGGTGTGGCCTTTGTACGGAGGTGCTCAGACGGAGCGTACTTCTGCGAAGGCGAACGTTCTGTTTTTGGATTCCTTTCAGCCTAGCATGCCCTGGAACCGTATATTCCATAAGGCAATGAATGAGCATTTGGCGCAAGCCCCTCTACAGCCGGTAGTTTTCACGGAATATCTGGATGCGGTTCGGTTCCCCCACCAGTTGAAATCGGGGCTGTATGCGGCGAACTTGCAAGACAAGTACGCCACAAAAGAGCTGAAGTTGGTGGTCACGCAATCGGGGCCTGCGGCGAACTTTCTCAAACACAACCCGGACCTTTTTCCCGGTGTGCCCAGGTTGTTCGTTAACCCCCCTCCAGTTATTGCGGGGCAATCCCAAAATAATTCTGCAAACGCTGTCATTACCGCCAAAGCCGATATCGTTGCGGCATTTTCCGAGATGCTGAAACTGATGGAGCCTAAGCGCATCGTGGTGGTCGGCGATTCCGTAACCCCTCTGGTTCAGGGGTATGTGAAAGAATTAAAGGGTGCGTTTGGCACGAACACAGGCGGAACCACGGTGGATTACATTTTCGACACCCCTTTAGAGGATGTCTTGTCGCAAGTGGTTTCCTATAAATCTGGGACGGTCATTTTTTATGTTCTTGTCTTCAGTGACCGTGAGGGCAACGCCTATGTTCCTTTCCATGTGGTCAAGCGTCTTTCCGAAGTCGCTCCTGTACCCGTCTTCAGTCATTGGGACAGTTTGATGGGCAGTGGAATTGTCGGCGGGTATATGTTGAGCGCAGAGAGTGTTGGCACCCTTGCTGCAGAACACATTTTGTCCATCACTCAAAATGGAGCACCTCCTGCACGCACCAAAGATGGAAAGCTGGGGCTGAAGCACATCTATGATTGGCGCGCTTTGCAAAAGTTTGGTATCGCGGAAAAACGGTTGCCGGATGGCGCGAAAGTTGTTCAAAAGGCACCACCGTTTTGGGTGGAGTACCGCGTTCATCTGAGCTTAGCCGTGGTCGGTGTGTTTCTTTTGGCTTTAGCTGCGGCTGTTTGGATTCTAGCCCTCAGAAGGGCGGTCGCCAAGCGTCGCTCAGAGCTATTGATCAATGACGAAACATTGAAATTCATCTCTCAAAAAGGCTGGGAAGAGAGCGGTGAAAACTTTTTCGACAGCTTGGCGAAGTACCTTGGAAAAATCTTAAGCGTGGATTACGTCCTGATTGACAAGTTACTTCGCGATGGCGTTACGGCGGAAACAGTTTCGTTCTATGTGAAGGGGGAAATTGCACAAAGTGTCGATTATCCTTTAGGCGGGACACCTTGCGAAAACGTCATGGGTAAAAACTATTGTTGTTATCCCGATCGTATCCAAGAGCGTTTTCCCGATGATTATTTGTTAGGGGACATGGAGGCCGAAAGCTACGCCGGGATACCGCTTTGGGATTCGAAAAAGAACCCGATCGGACTTATTGCGGTCTTAGACACGGCTCCCTTGGACAATATTGAGCGCGTGAAGACGGTCTTGCGCTTGGTTGCGATGCGCGCTTCGCAGGAGCTGGAACACAGGGTTTATGAAGAACACTTGATTACGGCCCGCGCCGAAGCTGAAGCTGCGAACCAGGCCAAGTCGGAATTCTTGGCAGCTATGAGTCACGATTTGCGCACGCCGCTCAATGCGATTATGGGATTTTCGCAGATCATGGAAACCCAAACATTCGGCCCATTGGGGGATCCGCATTATGAAGATTATGCACAGTCCATCAATCAAAGCGGCGCGCTATTGGTGAGCTTGATCGACGATATTCTCGACATTTCCAAAGTCGAGGCTGGGAAGTATAAACTCGACCCCCAGACATTGGAGGTCGACAAGCTGATCTGTAATTCTGTGGATATGGTTACCTCCATTGCGACAAGTTCGAAAATTGAAATTATCACGGACTTCGATCACGGTGCGGTAAAACTCTCTGCGGATGAGCGCTCTCTGATTCAAATTTTCAACAACGTGTTGTCGAATGCCGTGAAGTTTTCCAAACCACACGACACAATTCTCATCAAGACAGGGTTGGATGACAACAATGGCCTTATCTTGACGGTTCAAGATAATGGCATCGGTATGTCGCAAGAAGATATCGAACGGGCTACACGTCCGTTTGAACAGGCCGATAGTGCCCGTGCACGCCGCCATAAGGGCACGGGGCTTGGTTTATATCTGTGTCAAAATTTGATGATCTTGCATGGCGGCAAACTTGAAATCAAAAGCCAAGTTGAACACGGCACGACGGTCAAGCTGACGTTCCCGCCTAACCGCACGATCATATTAAATCCGCTCTAGAGCTCGTATTCAGTATGTCCGGATTTGAGCTCGTCTTCCGCCGTCACCAATGTTCCGTTGGCGGTGCAGGCCGGTGAGGCCAGTTCCAAGAACAAATGATTGATGGCTTCAGGTGATTTAACCGTTTCGGGGTCTTCGCCCGGCATAGCTTCGGCGCGCATGGCGGTGCGGGTTCCGCCGGGGTTGATCATGTTGACGCGCACGTTGGTTTTTTCGCATTCTTCGGCATAAATGCCTGCGACCATTTCCACACCAGCTTTGGACACCGCATAGCTGCCCCAGAACGCACGCGGCTGGTGGCCGACGCTGGACGTGACCAAGATGGCGCGCCCCGCGTCCGATCCCTTCAACAGCGGATCCAAAGACCGGATCAAACGCCAGTTGGCGGTGAGGTTGATGTCTAAGACGTGTTGCCATTCTTTGGGATCAATGTGGGAAATCGGGGCCAAGGTGCCCAAAGTGCCCGCGTTACCGACAAACACATCGAGCTTGCCAAAGCGTTCGTAGATTGCGCCGCCGATTTTGTCGATCACGCCAAAATCCGTCAGGTCGCACGGCACCAGAGTGGGGGCTTCATAGCCAGCGGAGCGCAGTTCGTCGTCCAGCTCTTCCAGAGCGCCTTGGGTGCGTGCGGTCAAGATCAGGTGTGCACCTTGCTCGGCAAAACACTTGGCGAGGGATCGGCCAATGCCGCGAGACGCTCCGGTGATCAGGGCTACGCGGCCTTCGAGGATTTTATCTGGCATTTTTTGCTCTCTTATTCTTCGGACAGCAATGTGAGTTGTGCACCGTTCGCACCGCCTTCGTGGTCAACCAACGCGATGGGGTATTCGCCGGTGAAACAGGCATCACAGTATTGAGGCATGTCATCATTGCGGCCATTTTGACCGACAGCGCGGTACAGGCCGTCGTAGGAAATGAAGGCCAAGCTGTCGACGCCGATGTGCGCAGCCATTTCGTCTACCGTCATGCGGGACGCCATCAGCTTGTCTTTGTCGGGCGTGTCGATGCCGTAAAAACACGGGTGCGTGGTGGGCGGGCTGGAAATGCGCATGTGGACTTCGGCAGCTCCTGCGTTGCGCATCATTTCAACGATCTTCACCGACGTGGTGCCGCGCACAATGGAATCGTCCACCAGCACCAAGCGCTTGCCTTTGATCCAATCGCGGTTGGCGTTGTGCTTCAGCTTCACGCCTAGGTGACGGATGTTGTCGGACGGCTGAATAAACGTGCGGCCCATGTAGTGGCTGCGGATGATGCCCAGATCGAACGGGATGCCGCTTTCTTCTGCAAAGCCGATGGCCGACGGCACGCCGCTGTCGGGTACGGGCACGATCATGTCGGCTTCGACCAAGCTTTCGCGGGCGAGCTCTTTGCCGATGTTTTTGCGCACCTCATAGACGTTGTGGCCGTTGATGACACTGTCGGGCCGGGCGAAGTAGATGTATTCGAAAATGCAAAACCGTGACGGCTGTTCGGGGAACGGCTTCAGGCTTTGCATGCCTTTTTCGGAAAACACCACGATCTCGCCGGGTTCGACGTCTCGCACGTATTCGGCACCAATGATGTCCAGCGCACAGGTTTCCGACGCCAACACGTGGCCGTCATCACCGATTTTGCCGATCACCAGCGGGCGCACGCCCGACGGGTCGCGCACGCCGATGAGTTTTTGACGGGTGAGCGCGACCAAAGAATATGCCCCTTCGACGCCGCCCAGGGCATCGGTAAGTTTGTCCAACACCTTGCGGTATTCGCTGGTGGCGACGCGGTGCAGGATGGTTTCCGTATCGGATGTGGACTGAAAGATGCTGCCGCGCTCAACCAAGTCGTTGCGGCACTTGCGGGCGTTGGTCAGGTTGCCGTTGTGGGCAATGGCAAAACCGCCGAACACCAAATCGGCGAACAGCGGTTGAACGTTGCGCATGACGGTGCCACCCGATGTGGAATAGCGCACATGACCGATGGCCATGGGGCCTTCGAGGCGGTCGATGACGTCTTCGGAATTGAAGTTGTCGCCGACACTGCCCAGGGCGCGGTGGCTGTGAAAGCGCTTTCCGCCAAACGAGACGACGCCCGCAGCTTCTTGTCCGCGGTGCTGTAGGGCATGAAGCCCCAAGGCGGTGAGCGCCGATGCGTCTGGGTGGTTATAGACACCAAAGACGCCGCATTCGTCGTGGAAGTGATCGTCTTCGGGCATGGTCTCGGTCAAAGTGCGCGTGGTCATGGTCTTGTGCAATCCACTACTTGTTGAGTTCGAAAAGCCGATCCATTTCGGAGCGTTCCTTATTCCCGTATCCACCGGACTTGTCTTTTTCGGGGGCTTTGGGAACGGGCGTGATGGCTTTGTCGAAAAGTGATTTGGTTCCTTGTTTCGAGCCGGACTTCGGCTCTTTTGCATTCGGGTCTTGGGCCTGGGCCGGGGCCAAGGCGCTGAGCATATCCGCACCTTGTTGGACGAACGGCATGGTGCGGGTTTCGTAAATCCATTCGGGCTGTTCGTCTTCGGGGGTCATCCACTGATAACCGATCCACACGAGGCACACGATGATGGCTCCACGCAATACCCCAAATAAAAAGCCCAAGGCCCGGTCTAAGGGGCCAAGGGCACTGGCTTTGACGTCGCTGGAGATGCGTTTGATGACCAGGTTCAAGATCACCAAGGTGCCGATGAAGACCACGGCTCCGGTCGCAAGCGTGGCGAAAAAGGGGTCTTGGATGAATTGAAGGGTAAAGTGTTCGACGGCAGGGGTTAAGTACATGGTGGCGAACACGGCGCCGACCCATGACGCGATGGACAGGACTTCGTGGACAAAACCGCGCCCGTATGCAAACGCGCCGGAAATGACCAATACGCCGATGACAAGGATGTCGAGCCAATGCATAACTTCTGGTTCGTCCCTTTAACCTTCGTTGTCGAACTGTTGTGCCAAGTCTTGAATATGGCTCAGCTCGTTTAACGTTATACCCTTTGCGCCGATTTTGGTCTTGCCCCGGTTCTTCGGGATCACGGCGCGTTTGAAGCCCAGCTTTGCAGCTTCTTTCAGTCGGCCTTCGGCGTGCGCCACGGCGCGGGTCTCGCCCGAAAGGCCAATTTCGCCGAAATACACGCTGCCATCGGGCACTGCAATGCCGCTCAGCGATGATAAAAGTGCTGCGGCGACGGCCAAATCTGCGGCAGGTTCCGTGACCCGAAGCCCGCCTGCGACGTTCAAGTACACGTCGTTGGCCCCAATGGCAACCCCGCATCGGTTTTCAATCACCGCCATAATCATGGAAAGACGCGACGAATCCCAGCCCACAACGGCTCTGCGCGGGGTGGCGAGGGTGGACGGAGACACCAAAGCCTGCACTTCCAACAACATAGGGCGCGTGCCCTCCATCCCCGCAAAAACGGCGGAACCGCTGACTTGGGTTTCGCGTTCCGACAAAAAAAGTGCCGACGGATTGCTGACTTCGGTGAGGCCAGCGTCCGACATCTCAAACACACCGATCTCGTCCGTCGCGCCAAAGCGATTTTTGACACCCCGCAGGATGCGAAATTGGTGGCTGCGATCGCCTTCGAAATAGAGCACAGTGTCGACCATGTGTTCCAACACCCGCGGGCCAGCGATCTGGCCTTCTTTGGTGACGTGCCCAACCAGCAAAACGGGGAAGCCCTTGCGTTTGGCCAGGCGGATCAGCTCCATGGCCGAGGTGCGCACTTGGGAAACCGATCCCGGTGCACTTTCTAAATTGTCCAAAAACATGGTTTGGATGGAATCGATAATCGCCACGTCCGGCGGGGTTTCGTCCAAGGTCGTGACGATGTCGCGCACGTTGGTGGCGGCAGCGAGTTCCACCGGGGCTTTTTCCAGGTTCAGACGGCTGGCGCGCAGACGCAGTTGGTCGACGGCTTCCTCACCGCTGATGTAGGCCACGCGTCCGCCCTTGGCCAAATTTGCGGCCGCTTGCAGTAAAATGGTGGATTTGCCGATGCCGGGCTCACCGCCCACCAAGATGGCGGAGCCAGGCACCATGCCGCCGCCCAAGACGCGGTCGAGCTCTTCGATGTTGGTTTTGCGCCGCGGGGCTTGTTTTTCTTCGCCTTCAAGCCCAACGAAAGAGATTTTGCGCCCCTTGGACGCGCCGAGACCTTTGGGCGTGTCGCTGCCCACGGCTTCTTCGCTTAAGCTGTTCCAGGCCCCGCACGCATCGCATTTGCCGCTCCATTTGGGGAACGTTGCGCCGCAATCGGAGCAGACAAACTGTGATTTCGCTTTGGCCAACGGATGCCCTTTGCACCACGAAATTTCGAACAGCGGAGAGGTCGGGAATTCTCTTCTCAAATTCTGGGCTTGGTTTAGCGTGATTCGGGGGTGCGAAACAAGTGTTCAGCCTGGGGAAATCTTAATTCATCACACTTATCAGGCGAATTTAATTTATTGAAGTTGTTGAGGAAAAAAGTTGCCAGCGTGCTACACTTAATAAAAGTGGGCTCCTTTCAAAAAAGCGGGGTGCGGGATGGACTGCAAATCGGTTATGGCTCCCATTAAGGTGAGCATCTACGCCGACGAAAAAGCCAAAGACGTCATCGATTTTATGGTCGAAAAGCACATGGGGCTGGTCCCCGTGACGGAACGTGACGGCACGTTTGCAGGGCTTATCAGCGGCGATAGCTTGATGACGCACATGCTGCCCAAGGCGCTCAGCACCATGGGCAACCTGTTTGGCCGCGGCGGCTTGCAAAAAGCGAGTTTCCTCAACGAAACCGCAGAAGATATGAAGCACCGCCTGGACGGCTTGGGCGAGCGCACCATCGGGGAGCTGTTGGATCGCAAAGTCAAATCCATCACCCCCGACACGCCTTTGATCGACGCGCTGATGATGATCAAAGACAAGCAATACGTCGTCCCGGTGGTGGACGAAAACAAAAAGCTATTGGGCGCGATTTCGTTCTTCTCGGTGCTTTATGGGCTCAAAGAAGAATACGACCGCGAGGCGGTGGCGAAGCTCAAAGCCGAAGAGCGCGCCAAGCGCCAAGCCCAAAAAGAAGAGGCCAATGCGGCTGAGGAGGGCAAACAATGACCCCCCATGGAGGAGCTGTTGAAGCCGCGCATAACGCCGTTATTTTTGGTCTGGACCCGCTGTGGCTGTCCACGGCGCTGTTGATCGTATCCTACGCCGTTCTGTTATCTGAAAAATTCAACCGAACGGTTGTGGCGCTGTTGGGTGGGGGCTTGGTGATCATCACTGGGCTGGTGTCTCAATCCCAAGCCATTGCCGCCATCGATTTCAACACCATCGCGTTGTTGACGGGCATGATGATCATCGTCGCCATCACGCGCACATCGGGCGTGTTCGAATTCGTCGCCATTTGGTCGGCCAAAAAGGTCAAGGCCGACCCCATGGGCATCTTGATCGTGCTGTCCATTGTCACGGCGGTGTTCTCAGCCTTTTTGGATAACTTGACCACCGTGTTGTTGGTGGTTCCGGTGGCGTTGTTGATCGTCGAAAAGTTGAAGGTCAATCCGTATCCGTTTTTGATTTCTCAAATCTTGGCGTCCAACATTGGTGGTACGGCGACATTGATCGGCGATCCGCCCAACATCTTGATCGGCTCGGCCACGGGCCTCAGCTTTATGCAGTTCATCACCAATTTGGGCCCGGTGTCTTTGATGGTGCTGATCATCATGGTGCCGATCTTCAAAATGATCTGGGGCAAGGACCTGGTCGCCACGGACGAGGCCAAAGAAAGCATCATGCGGTTTCGCGAAGTCGAAAGCATCACCGACATGCGCATGCTGGTGATGTCGTTGAGCGTTTTGGTCTTGGTCATCGCAGGCTTCATCATTGGCGAGCACTACCACATCCCGCCCGGCACGACGGCTATGTTCGGCGCGGCGGTGTTGTTGTTGGTGACGTCCATTGGGCTCGATAACGAAGAACAGTCCGAACGGTTGCATCATGCCTTGGTCGAGGTCGAATGGGCCGCGTTGTTGTTCTTCATCGGCTTGTTCATCATCGTCGCGGGCGTTGAGCACGCCGGGCTGTTGAACATCTTGGGCGAATACATGATGGCGTTCACGGGTGGTGATCCCATGTTGGCGGCGTTCTCGACCATGTGGCTGTCGGCCATTGTTTCCGCCGCTGTCGACAACATCCCGTTTGTGGCAACCATGATCCCGTTGGTTGAAAGCATGGAAGCGGGTCTCGGCGGTGCAGATGCGCTGGAACCGGTGTGGTGGTCCTTGGCCCTGGGCGCGTGCTTAGGCGGTAACGGATCACTGGTCGGTGCGGCGGCGAATGTGATGGTGTCGGGCATTTCAGAACGGGCGGGCTATCCCATCAGCTTTGTGCGGTTTTTAAAAATCGGCCTGCCGTTGATGTTGCTCACCATCGTGATTGCGAACATTTATGTTTGGTTGCGGTATTTTTTCTAAAGCCGACAAACCTCACATCCCCACCACCGTCACCCCGGACTTGATCCGGGGTCCATGGGCGTATGCTAAGTGGTGATCGTTAGAGACTTTAAGCCGTAAAGCCCACAGACTCCGGCCTGCGCAGGAGCGACGGTGTGTGGTGTTAGGCTTTTGGCTTCTCTTTCACCGGCCAAAACTTCATCGTCAAAAACAATCCCACAGCCGCCCCAACACCCGCCAACGCGGCCCAATCGCCGAGCCAGTTGTAGGTGAGGGCGGCAATGGCGGCGCCAAACAAGATACAGATCATTTATGCTGTCCCTTTTGTTTAGTGCGTTTGGTTGGGCCGTGCGCCGACCCCTTTGGGTTTGGCGGTTGTGATGCCCGCTTGGTGGTGGGTCATTTTCCACTGATCGTCTTCTTTGACAAAGATGTTGGTGGTCGCCGCGACCGCTTCGCCGACTTGTTCCAGGCACGTAACCCAACCCGTATTTCCCACGACCATAGGGGTGGCGTCATAGGGCACGACTTGGGGCGCTTCGTCGCCCTTAAAGATCGCGCGCCAGCTTTCCATGATGACCGTGCGGTTGATGAGGATCGGTGCGCCTGGGTGGATGCACGACACCGGGTTCTTTTTTGCCCACAGCGCGTCCATGGCGTCCATATCCGCGCTGGTAAACGCGGCGTAAAACGCGTCGTTGGCAAACAGCAAGGTGGCTTCGTCTTGGGTCATGGTTCAGCTTTTGGTGTACGCTTGCGGTAAGTCGTTGACCTCGACACTGACTTTGACGTCTCCGGCGAAGTATTTCACCGCGGCGAAGACCTTTTCGCTCAGCATCTTTTTTTGAACGTCGGTACGGCCCGGCTGCAGTTTTACGTTTACGTGGATGAAGGCGCGGCGCTCGCCACCGATGCAATAAGACCGCACGGGGGTACAGCGGGCTTTGACGTTTTGAGGGGTGAACAACTCGCTTTCCACCGCGCCGTCATAAACAGCTTCGGCCAAGGCTTGAATGTCCAAGTCGGCTTCGAGTTCTTTAGCGTATTCGACAATCAAGTGCGGCATGGAATGGCCTCTGTTTGGGCTATGCCCTCCCGGGGTGTGGGGCTTATCCCCACAAATAAAAAAAAGCAATGCGCGCGATCAAGCGCGCATTGCCATTTTGATAGGGCCTTCGGCTTTGCCGTTGATGAACTGTTCGACATACTCATTGGCGGATGTGTCGATGTCTTCCACCGGGCCTTGCCAGATGATTTTGCCTTCGTAAAGCATGGCAATGCGGTTGGCGATTTTGCGGGCCGATGCCATATCGTGGGTGATGGACAGCGCCGTGGCTCCCACTTCGCGCGTCACTTTGACGATTAAGTCATTGATGACGTCGGCCATGATGGGATCCAGCCCCGTGGTGGGTTCGTCAAAGAAAATGACTTCCGGGTCGGACGCGATGGCGCGTGCTAGGCCGACGCGTTTTTGCATGCCGCCGGACAGCTCGGACGGCATCAAGTCCGCCACCGGGGCGTCCATGCCGACCATGGCGAGCTTTTGAACGGCAATGCCATGGGCTTCGGACCGCGTGCAGCGTTTTTCCGCGAGCAAGCCGAACGCCACGTTTTCCCATACGGGCAAGCTGTCGAATAGGGCAGCACCTTGGAACAGCATGCCGAACTTGTGGTTCACACGTTCGCGGTTGGCGGCGTTCATGCCGATGACCTCTTCGCCGTCGACTTTGATGGAGCCCTCGTCGGGCGTCAAAAGGCCCAAGATGGATTTCAGCGTCACGGATTTACCCGTGCCCGATCCACCGATGATAACCACGCTTTCGCCGACACCGACGTCCAAATCTACGCCGTCCAAAACAACTTTGGAACCAAAGGCTTTTTTCACGTTGCGCATCGAGATTTTGGGTTGATCGCTCATGGTGTCGTCCTCTTAACCATGTATCGTGAAGAACATTGCGGTGAGGATGTAGTCAAAGCACAAGATCATGATCGAGGCCGAGACCACGGCGTTGGTTGTCGCGCGGCCCACGCCTTGTGCGCCGCCTTTAGAATTGTAGCCATGATAGCACCCCATCAATGACACGATGAAGCCAAAGACGCCAGCCTTAACCAAGCCGGAATTCACGTCTTCGGCCCGAACAAAATTCCAGGTGTTTTGCAGATAGTTGGACGCATTGAAACCTAACTCGTGGACAGCCACCAAATACCCGCCAAACACGCCGATGATGTCAGCCACGATCACCAAAAGTGGGAACATGGTGATGCCTGCGATCAAGCGTGGTGCAACCAGATACTTCATGGGGTTGGTGGACAAGGTGGTCAGCGCGTCGATTTGTTCGGTTACACGCATGGTGCCGATTTCAGCCGCCAAGCTGGCGCCGATGCGGCCCGCAACCATCAAGCCTGCCAGCACCGGGCCCAGTTCGCGGGTGATGGACAACACCACCACGTTGGCGATGGCACCTTCGGCGGAAAAACGTGAAAAACCCGTATGGCTTTGCAGCGCCAAGACCATGCCCGCAAAGACAGCCGTGAGCCCCACGACCGGCAGCGAGTAGTACCCGATGTCGATCATCTGGCGCAGGATCATGCGCGGGTAGTAAGGCGGGCGGAACGCGTGAGAGACGCCTAAAAAGGTGAACGTCATCATGCGCCCAATGGTCGCCAAAAACTTTAAAAAGACGCGCCCGATGGGCTGCAACGGATTCATGGTCTTCGATCTTCTCTTCGGTCTTCTTTTGTTCAACCGCCCAGGTAAATGCGGTGATAGCGCGCGCCCAGGCTGGTCAAAATTTCATAGCCGATCGTGCCTGCACGTTCGGCCACATGGTCCACCGGATTGTGGGGACCGATGAGGTCCACCAACATGCCCGGACGGCATAATTCTTCAGGTACGGCGCTGACGTCCAAGCCGATCAAGTCCATGGACACCCGTCCAACGACGGGCACGGCCTGATCGCCGATATAGGCGACGCCAGAGCTGGAGAGAGAGCGGAGATACCCGTCTGCATAACCCACGGATACCGTGGCGATGCGTTCTTCCCCCAGTGCCTGATGTGTCGCACCGTAGCCCACGGTTTGGGGGGTGTCAATTGTACGAACTTGCAGGATTTTGCCTTGCAAACGAACAACTTGGGCCATGGGGTTGGGCTTGTTCGGCGTTGGGTTGGCGCCATAGAGCGACACGCCCGGGCGGGTCACGTCGAAGTGATAGTCTGCGCCTAAAAAGATACCGGATGAATTGGCGAACGCGCCGCGCGCGCTGGGGAACTGTGACGTGAGCCCTTGAAAACGCGAAAGTTGTTCTGCATTCAAGGGATTGTCAGCGTCTTCGGCACTCACCAAGTGGCTCAAAATCATGTCGAGTTTGATGTGTGACAGGTGCTCAGGGTTGGACAGAAGCTTAGCGGCTTCGTCTTGGGGTAAGCCCAACCGCGCCATGCCGGTGTCGAAGTGAATGTCGCACGATTGTGGTTCACCAAGTCCCGTGCCGTATGCGCCCCAGGCTTCGACTTCGCCCAAGGAATTGAGCACTGGGGTGAGGTTAAATTCAGTATAGTCGCGCTCCGCCCCGTTCATCAGACCGTTGAAAATGTGAACGGCGGGCGCGGGTCCTAAGACCGCGCGCAGGTCGATGCCTTCTTGGACGGAGGCAACGAAAAACGTCTTGCAGCCGGCCTTTTGCAAAGCTTTGGCGCTTTTGGAAGCATCGGTACCATACGCCGCGGCCTTGACCACGGCGGCGGTTTCGGCGTTTGGGGCTTGGGCTGCGCAGGTTTTCCAGTTGGACACCAGCGCGTCCAAGTCGATGGTCAAAATCGCGCCGGCTCGCCGGGCCTCGGGAGTGTTGAGGGGAGGCGTGGAAAGGGGATCGCTCAACCGCCGGGTCCTTCGTATGCGGGATGGTGCGTGTCCAAATCGCAAAAGCGGGTAAACTCGCCGATAAAGGCCAGCTTGATATCACCGATGGGACCGTGACGTTGCTTGGCAATGATGACGTCGCCTGTGTTTTTCACAGAATCCAAACTGTCTTGCCACTTGGCTTCGCGGTCGAAGAACTTGCTTTCGTCTTCGTCCATGCGCCGGGACGGCTTTTTGCGCTCCATGTAATACTCTTCGCGGTAAATAAACATGACCACGTCGGCGTCTTGCTCAATGGAGCCTGATTCACGCAAATCAGCCAATTGCGGCCGTGGCGGATCGCGGCTTTCCACAGTACGCGACAACTGGGAAAGCGCGATCACCGGAACGTTGAGTTCCTTCGCCAAGGTTTTGAGACCACGGGTGATCTCAGACACTTCGTTCACGCGCCCGTCGCTTTTGCCGGGCGGTGGAGAAATCAGCTGCAAATAGTCCACCACAATCATGCCCAGATTGTGCTGACGCTTCAAACGCCGCGCGCGGGTGCGCAGGGCGGACACGGTCAGCGCAGGCGTGTCGTCGATGAACAGGGGAATGCGGTGAAGTTCTTGGGACGCGACAACCAAACGGGTGAACTCGTCGTTGGCCAATTCGCCTTTGCGCATTTTTGACGACGAGACTTCAACCTGTTCGGACAAAATACGTGCGGCCAATTGTTCGGACGACATCTCCAACGAATAAAAGCCCACGACGGCACCTTCTTCGCCGCCGGACTTCAGATACGAGTACGCAGCGTTATACGCAATGTTGGTGACCAAGGCGGTTTTACCCATGGATGGACGTCCAGCCAGGATAATCAAATCCGAGTTGTGCAAACCGCCCAGCATTTTATCCAGGTCGGTCATGCCCGAGGTGACACCCGCCAACGCGCCGTCACGTTTGTGGGCGGCTTCGGCCATGTGCACGGCTTCCAAAACGGCTTGGCGGAAATCGACAAAGCCGCCTTCGGCATCGCCTTGGGTGGCCAGGTCGTAAAGTTGTTGTTCGGAGCGTTCGATCTGGTTGGTGGCAGTTTCCTGCACGCCTTGGTCATAGGCGTTGTTGACCATGTCGGTGCCCAGGTGAATGAGCTCGCGCTTCATGTGCAGGTCGTAAATGATGCGCCCGTATTCGCCCGCGTTGATAATGGTGACTGCGCTCATGGCCAGTTCGGCCAGATACTGCTTGCCGCCCATGGTCGCCAGTTCGTCATTGCCTTCGAAGAAACCCGCCAGCGTCACCGGATCGGCGATTTGGCCGTTTTCCATCAAGCGGCACTGCGCGTCGTAAATCTTGCCGTGCTCAGGAACAGAGAAATGGTCCGGAAGCAGAAATTCCGACACGCGCTCGTAAGCGCGATTGTCGGTGAAGATAGCCCCCAGCAGGGCCTTTTCGGCCTCGATATTGTGGGGCAGGGTGCGAAAGCTTGGCAGCTCTTCGGCTTCGGTTTTGCTTAGGGTGTTGTCGACCACCACCTTCGGCGCGGCGTTGGAGCCGTCGATATCCCCATGTGCAGGGTGGGGGGGCGCAAAGGCCTCGTCCGGATTGATCGGCTCATAATCGCCCATGTCTTGCACGGGCGGCGCTTCAGGCATATCCGGTTGGTCGGGTGTGTTGTCGTTTTCGTTGCTCATGGGGCAAGACCATACGTTACGAACTTGTAATTCCCAGGCTGTGAAAGTTGGGGAAAACCTCAAAAAAGTAGCGTTTAGGTGGTCAAATATGGCTTGCGTGCCGGCTTGCTACCATATCTTGTGAATGGTACCATATATTCACCATTTGCGAAAGTGTGCTACTGTATTTTGTAGCTTAGAGGTGTTTGGATGGCGAACAAACATATAGAGCCCACATTTGATATGCTTGAACTTATTCGATATCTAGAAAGCAGATATCGTGTTCAGTTTGAGCAGGCTTACGAATATAGCTGGGATTATGCTAGCAAAGTCCTCGATTGCTTTGCATTTGATCCAGAAACCAATAGCGGCGGTTGGGCATGGATCCGACAAGTACATATCGAATGTATTGTGTATGGAAACGATGACTATGAACACGTGGCGCGTAAACGCGGACGTGAAGCTTGGGAAGTAGAATTTATTGTTGGTGTGCTCTTAAAGAGCCCTAATTGGGCATCATCTTATGAAGAGTTTTATAGCATTTCATCTAGACAAGAGCATATTGATCAGGGTTGGTGACGGTCTTATACAGCCGACTGGATTCCCGCTTTCGCGGGAATGACGGTGGGGGGTGGGAATGACGGTGGGTCTAAATAAAACACCGTCGCACCCGCGAAAGCGGGTGCCCAGATGCGATGTATGCGACATACTCAGACCATGAAGCAACCTTGCGTTTATATCCTTACCAACAAACGAAACGGTACGCTGTATGTTGGTGTGACCAGCAACCTCGCAAAACGGATCAGCGAGCACAAATCAGATGCCGTGGATGGGTTTTCTAAGGAGCACAGCTTACATACGCTTGTTCATGCGGAATTCCTCGAAACCATGGAAGACGCCATTGTCCGCGAAAAGCGGATTAAAAAATGGCGGCGGGCTTGGAAGTTGGAGCTGATCGAAAAAGACAATCCAGATTGGCGCGACTTATCCGAAGACGTCTAGATGGGTAAGCCAAACTGGATTCCCGCTTAGGCGTTCCGCCAGCTTCGCAAACGCGGGAGCGACGGTATTTTGAGCACCACTAGCCCTTCAATTCCTTATAACGCTCCAACAGCATCCGGTATTCTTCCGGGACATCGTCGGCGAAAATCAAGCCGATGAAATCGTTGTCTTTGATCACGGGCAGATGGTGAAAGCCGCTGCCGACCATTTTGTCGATGGCTTCAACGACCGAAGCCCCGGCGTCAATTGTCACCGGTTTCGGCGTCATGATGGATGCGGCCTGTGTTTGAGCGGCGTCACCACCCGTGGCGACGCATTTTTGCACGATGTCTTTTTCCGACAAGATGCCGACCACCTTTTGATCCTCAACCACAGCAACGGCGCGCTCATCGGTGAGGGCCATTTTTTCGGCGATGTCTTGGACCGTATCGTTTAAGGCAACCGAAATCGGTTTGCGCACGGCCAGCAGCTGTTCGACGTTTTTAAAGATCATCCCATTCCCCCTGGTGTGTTGTTTCGGACATTCACAATAACGTCATATGAATGAAATGGGTACGCATAAAAAAACGGCGCGATCCGTCAGGACCGCGCCGTTTTGGTGTGCGAGAAGAGGTCGCTTATTCAGCGGTTTCTTCTTCAGCCGCTTCAGCGATGAGCGCGTCTTGTGCGTCTTCGCCGTCTTCAGCAGCCAGCTCTTCCGCAGCCGCTTCCGCAGCGCCTTCTTCGAAGATGGCTTCCAGTTCAGCAGCCGCTTCTTGATCGGCTTCTTCATCACCACCGGTGACGGCTTTGCCGGTTTCGGCTTGGATGGTGGCTTCGTCTTCGGAACGCGCAACGTTGGCGGTCACGGAGACGGAAACTTCCGGGTGCAGAGAAACACTGACTTCGTAAAGACCTAAGTACTTGATCGGGTCTGCCAATTTCACTTGGTTACGGGTCACGGTGAAGCCGGCTTCGGTCACGCTGTTGGCGATGTCGCGGGCGTTGACGGAACCGTACAATTGACCAGCTTCGCCAGCTTGACGGATCAAGGTGACAGACAGGCCGTTCAGTTTGGTGGCAACCGCGTCGGCTTCTTCGCGAAGCTTTAAGTTGTTGGCTTCCAACTGAGCGCGTTGCGCTTCGAAGTGAGCTTTATTGGCTTCCGTGGCGCGCAGCGCTTTGTGGCGCGGCAGCAAGAAGTTACGGGCATAACCGGGTTTGACTTTGACGATGTCGCCCATTTGGCCGAGCTTTTCGATGCGTTCAAGCAGAATGACTTCCATAGTGTTCCTCCAGCTCCCTCTGGGAGCGGTCTAAAGGTTTAGTGTTCGTCGGGGCGGTCCATGCGTTTGCGTAAACCGACCCATTGTTCCAAAATTCCAATACCAGCGATGAGAAAGGCCAACCAGCCCGTAAAGATCATCACCAGATACGTGAGCGCCAAAATAGCGCCCGGCAGCGGGGTCATCCCCGCCAATTTGTGCACCACCGAAAGCCCCAGCATGAAAAACGGTATCGTCAGGGCAATGGTAGCATTGCGCGCGACGTAGCCGATTTCGCCCGGGCTCACCAACGCCAGTAAGGCGCAGACAACCAGGGCCCAGCTGAGCACATCGGGAAGGGTGAGTTCCCGAAATCTCGGTGTCGGGCGGATGTTTCGTCCGCCCTTGGCCAACAGCGCTTGGGCCATGACCATATTCAAAACCAGTCCCAACAACATCCACATCCCGACAAACAAGCCGGGGAAGTACGGGACCATACGCGTGATGGCGTCTTGGAGCACGTCCGCCCCTTGAGCGCCTGCGACGGTGCTGGCAAAAGCGTTCAGCACTTCCGTCACGTTGTGTTCCAAATGCCCGCCGGTCAGCATCGATGTGCCCAAAAGATAAGCGGCACCGATGGCGGCCTGTGCGGCCAAAACATGCCCTACGGGGAACCAACCCAAATCGCGGGGCGCGCCTTGTATCTCGCCGTTCCAATCGTCCACGCGACCGATGATGCGGTCTTGGAAGGTCGAAGACGTCTCCGGTCCTTCCGTTGAGCGTGGCGACTGGTCTTCCGGGATCGAACGGACAGCACCGCTTGGTCCCGTCAGCAAAAGCCGGATTGTCACCCACACGGGCACGGCAAATATGAGCCCAAAGACAGCCCCCAAATGTGGGTGGACCACCGACAACACAAGCACGGACGAAGCCGCAGCAACAAGTGCCGGTCGGGTCCCCAGCGCAAGCCCTGCATAAAACAAAGGCAGAGGATGCACCCAGGACAGGAAAAGGACGGCGAACGATGAGCCTGACATACTCGCCAGAGCCAAAGCGCCGCTCAAAATCCCGGCCATAACAGCAAGAAGCGTATGTTTCATGCCGAAACGCCGGGGCCAGTCGAAGTGATCAGCCCCGGCATAGCTCCCACCTTACTTAATGACGTAAGGCAGCAAGCCGAGGTAACGGGCGCGCTTGATCGCTTGAGCCAGTTCACGTTGTTTCTTTGCAGAAACGGCGGTGATACGGCTCGGCACGATTTTGCCACGCTCAGATACATAGCGGCTCAGCAACTTGGTGTCGCGGAAATCGATTTTCGGCGCATTCGGACCCGTGAACGGGCAGGATTTGCGACCACGAAAGAAAGGACGACGGGCCATTACTCTTCTCCTTTGCTTTCTTCAGCGGTGTCACGCTTCGGACGATCATCACGGCGCGGACGGTCGTCACGGCGCGGACGATCATCACGGTCGCCACGGCGCGGGCGTTCGTCACGGCTGGCTTTAGCCGTCAAAATCGCGCTGGGCTCTTGATCGATTTCTTCCACGCGCAAAGTCAGGGAGCGCAACACGTCTTCGTTCAGACGCAGTTGGCGTTCCAGCTCGGAAACGGCAGCCGCGGGGGCGTCCATGCTCAGCTGGGTGTAGTGACCTTTGCGGTTTTTCTTGATTTTGTAAGCGATGGAACGCAGGCCCCATTGCTCGGTTTTTTCGACTTTACCACCGTTTTCGGTGACTACGCCGGTCATGGCTTCGGTCAAGCTTTCGACCTGTTGGGTCGACAAATCTTGACGAGCGATGATAACGCTCTCGTAAAAAGGCATATTGCCCTCCTCTTGGATTGTCTCAGCCCCCCCTTGTCCCAATGACAGGTGAGGCATAGCCGAGGGACGTCCCCCGGCAAGGAGCTATGAAGCGGCGCAATATACAGGGTTTGCGGGGGAGTTCAAGGAGAAAGCAATAGGGGGATTTATAGAAAAAGGTTGCGGCACAAAGGGCAATTTAAGAGAACGTAAACTCAACAGGTGTTGAAATAGACCTAGACGACGTTGCTTTGGCAGTGATAAAGTTCAGTATTATGGCTCGAAAAACAGACTCAACTACAATGAGGTTTTTCATGGGACAGGGTACGCCCCGTCCTGAGTACGATTATGTGCGTTCGCGCAACGATCAGAAAAAAATAAACAATATTAATAAGATGCTGCGGGAAAGTCGTAGCTCTGCAGTTCTAGATGGCGAGGAAGCCTTCGACGAATTACGCGAAAAATATGCGGCCCTAACGAGTGTGCCCAGTTTGAAATAACCTTTTTGTCGCCTTATTATATTCAGCCATATGCCAAATTTTTCTATTTCTGAATTCGCTCAGGATCAAATTGACGCCATTGCTCTGAATATTTTCTCAAACAATCCCGGCGCAGTAGATCCCTTTCTTATCGAATTTAAAGCAGCTTTTGCCTTGCGAGCGGGGATGCCGCGTATGGGGCCGGTGCGCCCCGAGCTGGATGGTGCCCCACGCGCCTTGTTGTATGAAACTTATGTCGCGCTGTATGATATTTATACAGATCCTGACGACGGTGGTGAAGGCATCGAGATCGTCGCAGTGTTCGATCAAAGAGAAGATATTGAAGGCAAATTTAGCCGCTGAGATTGCTCTGGTTGTGTGTACCCTTACCGCCGCAAAGCTTTAAAAAAAACTAATGTGTTAAGCCCACGCGCGACGGTGGAATATACCCACGTGAATTTCGGTTCAGACATGCAGTTGAAACTGAAAGAACTGTGTGATCGCCTGGACAAGCGCGGTGTTCGCTTTATGGTTTCCAATACGGCTTGTCTACCTTTTCGAAAATGCACAGCACCGCTATCCGGAATCGCACGTGGTTCTTGTCGTCGATGGAACGGGCTGGCGTGACGGAGCCATCGCGTGGTTGCGCCAAAAGGCAGCTTACCATGCCCAAAGCAAAAGCATGACGGACAGCAAAGTGATTGAGGTCATGAATTATCAAGACTTTAAAACGTGGGCCCTGCGCTTTGCAGACTAAAGGTCAGCGCCCCGACCCCGTATTCGCCGGAACGTCCGACAGCAACACTTCATCGTCGCAAATGATCGTCCGCGCGCGGCCGGATTTTTTGGCTTGATACATGCGTCCGTCGGCTTTTTCAAGCCCATAGAAGGCTTTAGCTCACCCATTTATCGCGCAGCCACGCCCTTTATAGAGGAAAGAATATTTTCTTGATTGAGGGCTCAAAATAGGTATATATTCTATAATCTGTACAAAATTAGGATTTATCAATGATGGCAAACTCACTCAACACTTCGTTCCAGCCGATCCTCCCCCAGCCATTCCTCAAATGGCCGGGCGGAAAACGGCGGTTGGTCAGCCAAATCCGTGCCGCAATGCCCGACGAATTTGGCACGTACTTCGAACCCTTTATCGGCGGTGGGGCGGTTTTTTTCGACCATGTGCCGCCGGGTGCCTTTATTTCGGACTTTAATCCAGAGGTTGCCAACGTCTACAACGTCGTCAAGCACAAGGTGTGGGAGTTGATGTCGGACTTGCGCCGTCATCCTATTGATAAAAAATATTACTACCGTCTGCGCAATGCAGACCGAAGTCCTGACTTTCAGCAGTGGGACGCTGTCAAACGGGCCAGCCGTTTTATTTACCTCAACAAAACCACGTTCAATGGGCATGTGCGGGTGAACAGCCGGGGATTTGCCAACAATGCTTTTGGCCATCCTCAACCGAAATCATTATTCGACGCAGACAACCTGTTGGCGTGCCACCACGCTTTACGTCAAACGCGGATTTGGCAGGGGTGTTTCACGATGGTCGAAAACTTGCCCAAAGGCGGCGACTTCGTCTATTTCGACCCGCCATATGTGCCCAAAACCAACGCGTTAAGCCCTCGCGCGGCGGTGGAATATACCCACGTGAATTTCGGCTCAGACATGCAATTGAAACTGAAAGAACTGTGTGACCGCCTGGACAAGCGCGGTGTTCGTTTTATGGTTTCCAATACGGCTTGTCCCTTTATCGACGAGTTGTATGGTAACTATCGCGTGCAACGGGTTAATATTCGTCACGTGTTCAGCGCTAAGGGCTCTCAGCGCAACATGACGCAAGAAGCCCTCGTGACCAATTATTAAGGCTTGAGCATTGAAATACCGTTTTTCCGTTTGGGTTGGCTTGCTGGTTTGCGCACTGGTTTGTTTTGTCGAGCCGGTCCTGGGCAAAGATGTCAAACCGCATGCGGACGCGAACACGACGGGGGCGGTCTTTGAACAACGCATCGAAGATTTGCTTGTCTCTTATGATTTTCACGTTGTGCCCTATGTGTCTTGGCGCGACACCAATGACAAAAGCCAGTTTGGCAAACGGCTTTTGTTGACAAACGCGCCCTACACCAACATTTACGGCGGGCAGGGACGTTCGGAATTTCTCGTGTTGGCGGACGGTAAGCTGACAGGGGCCATCCGCATCGAAGCCAAATGGAAACAAAGCCCCGGGTCTACGGATGAACGGCTTGTCTACCTTTTCGAAAATGCACAGCACCGCTATCCGGAATCACATGTGGTTCTTGTCGTTGATGGAACGGGCTGGCGTGACGGAGCCATCGCGTGGCTGCGCCAAAAGGCCGCTTATCATGCCCAAAGCAAAAGCATGACGGACAGCAAAGTGATTGAGGTCATGAATTTTCAAGAATTCAAAACGTGGGCCCGGCACTTTGCAGACTAAAGGTCAGCGCCCCGACCCCGTATTCGCCGGAACGTCGGACAGCAACACTTCATCGTCACAAATAATCGCCCGCGCGCGGCCGGATTTTTTGGCTTGATACATGCGCCCGTCGGCTTTTTCGACCAGTTCGGGCCAGTCGTCGATGTCGTCGGAGATGCGCTCTGCCACGCCGATGCTGGCCGTCAGCGGTTTGCCGTCGGGGCGGGGGCCGAACCAGTCTTTGAGGACCCGTTCCAAGATCAACTTGATGCCGTCCATGTCCGTGTTGGGCAGGACGGCGACCATTTCTTCGCCACCCCAGCGCACAATAACGTCGGATCGTCGTAGGTAGTCGTGGAGCATATGGGCGGTGTGTTTCAACGCCGCGTCGCCGGCTTCGTGGCCGTAGTTGTCGTTGATGGATTTGAAGTGATCCAGATCGATAAAAACGACCGAAAATGGTGTGTTGTGCAGGGTTGAGATGCGGAAGTAGAGATCGATGATCTCCGCGCCTGTGCGTCGTGTAAGCAGGTCGGTGAGCGGGTCTTTGGACGCCCGGTGTACCAACGAGATCATGGAATGCAGCTGGCTCATGCCCGCCATCAGATAGATGCCCAAGATTAGCACCAAAATCCACACGGTGGCCAAGCTTTCCGTCACCGTGCCCGTTCCCGCCCATTGCGGCGTGATGACGGTCATCAAAATAACCGGCAGCGCAAACAGCACGGCTTCCAGTGCGGTCAGCGGAAAAATCGAAAGACCGGCGATGATGATGTAGGGCAGCATGGTGTAGACGGTGGTGATCAGCGTGCCCAACGTGCTCAGTTCTTCGCCTTGGAACAGGACGTGCGACGCCACGTAAAAGATCGGCGGGTTGAACATCAACAGCACCAACATGACAAAGCCGATGGACAGGTGTTTTTCAAAATTCCACGGCAAGATCAAGCCGATAAACACCAAGGTCGAAATCACCCGCATGATGGCCAGCGTCACCCAGGTGTCGTGCTCAAAGGCAATGTAATCGAGCCCGATCCAGGCAAAGGTCAGCAAAGAGAATGCGGCCGCGACGACGCGCACGCGCTCGATCATGATTCCGGCGCGGTGGCGATCGACGTAGTGAGAATGGTTGCCCGCGTGGATCAACTGATCCAAATCTTCGCGCGACAGGCTAAAGACCTTTAAAGGATTTTTCAAAAAGCGCACAAAGTCTTCGATCACAGTTTACATCCCTCTGCCCACATCGCTCATTGCGGCGTCTCTGGTCGATCATCTTATTGTATGACAACAGTGCCACTATCAGACATATTGAGGCCCAGGTCTAGCTCTGTCCGTGGGGATAAGTGTTTCTAAAATGGTTCTAAAGTCGGCCAGCCGCCGAGATCGGCCCAAAGCCTTGGGGTTGGGCGAGCAGGGCGAAACCTGGGTTTTGGGCTTCGCCTTCTGGCAATTCAAAACGCAATTCCACGGCCGTTCCGTCCCAGGTGTCCACCTGGTCCAAGGTTTCGATGGAGTTGGTGTAGGTGATGGTACGGCCCCGGTTTTCGCCCGACGGGATGTCTTGGGTGTGGCTGTCGTGATAGCGGATCAGCCATAGGGTCTGCGCCTCTGCACTTTTGCCCAAATCGGGCATACGGGCAACCAAAACGCCGTCTTGGGCTTGCAATTCGATCCCAACCACCGCGGAAGAGGACATATATTTTAGCGCGTCGGAGCGGTTCGAGCCGACAAACCCATGCTCGCCGTTCACCACCATCTGGGGGGTGTAGATTTGGCGCGACTTCATGAAGGCGGCGTAGGCGCGTTGGCGCTCGGTACAGAACTTACGGCTCAGCGTGTCGCGCCAGTTCAAATGATCCCAATAGGTCACGTGACAGCTGAACGCGATCACGTTGGGGTTTTGCGCAAGCTTGCCCAACAGCTTGTCCGCAGGCGGGCAGCTAGAACAGCTTTGTGAAGTGAACAGCTCCACGACCACGGGTGCCGGGGTCGTGAGATCTGTCTCGGCTTGCGCTGAGGAGAGCGAAAACGCGGCGAAAACGCCGAAAATCAGGTGTAAAGGTCTCATGGTCTTCATATTCGCCCCAATCTTGAGATAAGTTACATCCGGTTGATCCTTTAGGGGCGTAGAACAGATTTTTTTGACCCAGTGAAATCAAGCATGCATCATAGGTGAAGATTAGAGGATTCGGATTCAATGACATCTAGTGTGAGCGCATCACTGCCAGAGTGGCCTGCTAAAAAACCAGATTTTGAAAGTCCTCCTGTAAGCGAGGTTGCAATTTCTGTGCAATTTGAGCCAATTCAAGGCTTGAACCCCTTTCACATTGGCCGACTTTGGGAAGAAAGTTATCGCAAACAGTACCCGAGTGCTGAGCAAAAAGCTCCACTTCCCTATGTAATTGAAAAGTTTGGCAAGCCCGAGAAGGGGGAAACAGGAATATCAATTCTGCAAGGTGTTCCCCCAGTTCGACACTGGTTTTATAACAAAAAGGGCACTGAATTAATTCAAATTCAAAATGATAAATTTGTATTTAATTGGAGACAGACAAAAAAACGCGAAAAATACCCTAGGTACGAAGATGTCATCAAAAAGTATAAACGCCATTTAAAGAAGTTTATTGCATTCTTAAAAGCCAATGAAATCGGTGAGCTTGTGCCCAATCAATGTGAAGTCACATATGTTAATGCGGTTGGACGGGAAACTGGTGCCAGTAGCCATGCCAAAGTAGCAGACTTTATCGCCCCTTGGTCAGGGAGGACGTCTGACGACTTCCTCGGCCAGCCAGAAGAAGTGGACATTCGCACGTCCTACTTGATGTGTGGGGAAGATCAGGTGCCCCTTGGACGTTTGCACATTTCGTTAGAACCTAGGTCGTTGGTGGAGACGGATGAGCCGTACTATAGATTTGTGTTATCGGCTCGGGGGGCACCGTTGGAGCCAACGATCAAGGCCGTTGGTGACTTTTCGGACTTTGCTCGCCAGTATGTGATTCGAGCGTTTGCTTCGTTTACTTCTAAAAAAGCGCACAAGGTATGGAGGCGTATAGATGACACATGAGTTAGTGCATCCCATGAATATGTCTTATGTCAAGAATGACGCGTCTTGGGATGAAGAAGAGGATGATGATGTCTTCCCCGCCAATGCGGTCGTTAAGTTGTTTTTGAGGCAGGAACAAGAACTTGAAAAAGTGAAGCAGGAACTCCGTCGGCTGCAGCAGCAAATTGAAAACAAGTCTGCGGTTCAAGACACTTCACGGTCTTTTCCGATTATTCCCATAGAAGATGCTATGAAATTGGTGCTTGCGTTTCAGAAGAAACATAAGGGTAAATCGTTCTTGCCTACCCAGCTTTCTGAAGAATTGAAGATTGATATTGTTTGTGTCATGGATGCTCAGGACGCCCTCGTCAAAGAAGGTGCGCTTCGAGACTTGTGCAATGACTAAGAGGCCCAAAAAGTCTAACTTTTTTGATGAGATCGACAATGTCCGTAACATAAAATGTTACGGCGCAGTGGTCATGTGCGACCATTATAACCATAAATTGGTTTTGCCCGGCGAAATTCCAATAGGTGAACAAAGCGGACAAAGATTAACGTGCTATGGGGCCCACGACGATGCTCCGGGTGTCTCAATTCGTACGATGCGCAAAACTACATGTTAGCTCTTGTTGGCATTTAGAGCACCTGCGCTTGACTATTTCAGGCACTGGTGTAGGAACACCCAACTGATTTTCATCACTCCATATGTAGGGAGGCATACATGGCACGTGCATTGGTTTTTCCGGGGCAAGGTTCACAAGCTGTCGGCATGGGTAAAGAGCTCTATGACGCTTTTCCCGCCGCGAAGGCTGTTTTTGACGAAGTGGATGACGCGTTGGGCGAAAAGCTGTCCGACACCATCTTTAACGGTCCCGAAGACCAATTGGTGCTGACCGCCAACACCCAGCCCGCCTTGATGGCTGTGTCCTTGGCGACGTTTGCCGTTTTGAAAGACAAAGGCTTCGATCTGGCGACACAGGCCGCTTATGTGGCTGGGCATTCCTTGGGTGAGTATTCGGCCCTGGCTGCTGCGGGCACGTTCTCTGTCGGTGACGCGGCGAAACTGCTGCGCACCCGTGGTGCTGCGATGCAGGCTGCCGTTCCGGTGGGCGAGGGGGCCATGGCCGCCCTGTTGGGCCTGGATTGGGACACGGCTGCCGCCGCTGCTGCTGAGGCTGCCACCGACACCGAAGTCTGCCAATGCGCCAACGACAACGCCGACGGTCAAGTCGTGATCTCCGGCTCCAAGGCTGCGGTTGAACGCGCAGCTGTTATCGCCAAGGAAAAAGGTGCTAAGCGCGCCGTGATGCTGCCCGTCAGCGCCCCGTTCCACTGTTCTTTGATGCAGCCCGCAGCGGATGCGATGGAAGAAGCGCTGTCCAATGCGACCATGAACGCGCCTGTCGTTCCGGTCATCGCCAACGTCACCGTTGAGCCCACCACGGACCCGGAAGAAATTAAAAAGCTGTTGGTCCAGCAAGTCACGGGCACTGTGCGCTGGCGCGAAACCATGACCAAGATGGAAAGCTTGGGCGTGGATCAGCTGGTCGAAGTGGGTGCTGGCAAGGTTCTGTCGGGGCTGGTGCGCCGCAACAAAGCGATCGAGGGCTCCAACATCGCCACACCGGACGATATTGAGGCTTTCCTCGGCGCGCTCTAAGCGGCACAATCTTTTCAACGAATTTGATTCTCAAACCATTGGGGGAAATCCATGTTTGATTTGAGCGGTAAAAAAGCCCTGGTCACCGGCGCGTCCGGCGGCATCGGCGGGGCCATTGCCAAAGCTTTGCACGCCCAGGGCGCAGACGTTGCGCTGTCCGGCACACGCGAAGACGCGCTGAAGGCGTTGGCTGACGAACTGGGCGAACGCGCCCACGTCACGCCTGCGCGTTTGGGTGAAGAAGGTGCGGCGGAGCAATTGATCGCAGATGCGACCGAAGCCATGGGCGGCGTCGACATCTTGATCAACAACGCAGGCCTCACGCGTGACACCCTTGCCATGCGCATGAAGGACGAAGACTGGGACATGGTCTTGAACGTGAACCTGAAGTCTGCGTTCCAGCTGTCGCGGGCCTGCTTGAAGGGCATGATGAAGGCGCGCAGCGGGCGCATCATTTCCATCACGTCCATCGTCGGCACCACGGGTAACCCGGGCCAAGCCAACTATTGTGCGTCTAAGGCCGGTTTGGTGGGGATGTCCAAATCCTTAGCCCAAGAAGTCGCCGCGCGCGGCATCACGGTCAACTGTGTCGCCCCCGGTTTTATCGCGACGCCGATGACCGAAGCACTCAATGAGAAGCAAACGCAAGCCATTTTGGGCAACATTCCGTCGGGTGCCATGGGCACAGCGCAAGACATCGCCTCTGCGGTGGTTTATTTGGCCAGTGACGAAGGCAATTACGTCACGGGTCAGACCCTTCACGTCAACGGCGGAATGGCGATGATCTAAGCATACTGATCAGCCTATAAAATCACCTGAAAAACAAAGCCTTTTCGGGTACTGGCAATGGCTGAGAAAGTATGTTACGAAACGGTGCTTCCCGCTTTGGGGAGCCGTGAGTTTAAGACTCCGTGCCGTGCGGATCGGTGGTTGGGGAACAGGAGTGCCCGATCGATGTGCTTGGCAAGGATTCTTTTGTAAATACAACGTTTTATTCGAGGATTTCAGACATGAGTGATGTCGCAGACCGCGTTAAGAAAATTGTGATCGAACACCTTGGCGTGGACGAATCCAAAGTTGCTGAAAACGCAAGCTTCATTGACGACCTGGGCGCAGACAGCCTGGACACCGTTGAATTGGTTATGGCTTTTGAAGAAGAGTTCGGTTGCGAAATCCCTGACGATGCCGCCGAAAAAATCCTGACCATCAAGGATGCTATCGACTTTATCTCCGCGAACACCTAAGTTCGTATGAGAATTTAAAGGCGGGGGAACGTGATCCCAAAAGGGGCGCTGTCCCCCGCCTTTTTCTCACAACTGGGATATCCCCAGCAATGACGTCACAATTGACGAGGTTTTAGTATGCGTCGTGTTGTTGTTACCGGTTTGGGCATGGTTTCGCCGTTGGCTGACGGTGTCGAACACTCTTGGAACAAACTGATCAATGCCCAATCCGGCATTGCCGCCATCGAAAGTTTTGATGTCTCGGATATCCCCGCCAAAATCGCAGGGCAAGTGCCAATGGGTGAAGGCGAGGGCTTGTTCCACGCCGATGACTACATTACGCCCAAAGAGCGCCGCCGCGTAGACGACTTCATTGTCTATGGCATGGCTGCTGCTCAGCAAGCTGTACAAGACAGTGGCTGGAAACCGGAAGAAGACGAAGACCAGTTCCGTACAGGCGTGCTGATCGGGTCTGGTATCGGTGGTTTGCCGGAAATCGCACGTGGTGCCAAAACCGTGGATTGCGAAGAAGGTGGCGGCGTGCGCCGCTTAAGCCCGTTTTTTATCCCGGCCAGCTTGATCAACTTGGTGTCCGGCCAAGTGTCCATCAAATACGGTTTCAAAGGCCCCAACCACGCGGTTGTGACGGCCTGTTCGACGGGTGCCCACGCCATCGGTGACGCGGCACGTTTGATTATGTTGGACGACGCCGACGTGATGGTCGCAGGCGGTGCAGAAGCCGCATGCTGCCGCATCGGCATGGCGGGTTTCTCCCAAGCCAAGGCCCTGTGCACCAGCTACAACGACGACCCCACCGCTGGTTCGCGTCCGTGGGACAAAGACCGTGACGGCTTCGTCATGGGTGAAGGTGCGGGTGTTGTGGTTCTGGAAGAACTGGAACACGCCAAAGCCCGCGGTGCGAAAATTTATGCGGAAGTCGTGGGTTACGGTTTGACCGGCGATGCGTATCACATTACCGCGCCGACCCCGGACGGCAACGGTGCATTCCGGTGCATGACCGCAGCAATGAAACGCGCGGGCATGAACCCCGAAGACATTGACTACGTCAACGCACACGGCACGTCCACCATGGCCGACGTGATTGAATTGGG
Source organism: Magnetovibrio sp. PR-2 (assembly GCF_036689815.1). Taxonomy (NCBI): domain Bacteria; kingdom Pseudomonadati; phylum Pseudomonadota; class Alphaproteobacteria; order Rhodospirillales; family Magnetovibrionaceae; genus Magnetovibrio; species Magnetovibrio massiliensis. Next base: position 175,029 of record NZ_JBAHUR010000007.1, read on the forward strand.
CGCGGTCAAAAAAGCGTTCGGTCCGGCTGTCGACAACATTTCCATGTCGTCCACCAAATCGGCCATCGGCCACTTGTTGGGTGCTGCAGGCGCGGTTGAAGCGATCTTCTCGATCCTTGCGGTCAAGAACGGCATTGTTCCGCCGACGCTCAACTTAGACAACCCGGACGAAGGCTGTGACATCGACTTGGTTCCGCACCAAGCCAAAGAACGCAAAGTGCGCGCGGCGCTGTCCAACTCATTTGGGTTTGGCGGCACCAACGCATCTTTGATCGTCAAAGCGTTCGACTAAGACACAGGCTGGGGGCGGGACAGTTGATCAAACGCGTCCTGTCAGCTCTGATTTCTATTGCCTTCGCCGGCTTGATAGCCGGCGGGGGCGCTTTCTTTTATATCCAAAACAAAGCCCAAGCTCCGGGGCTGAGCGATTTTCCGGCAAACATCCGCATCACGCCTGGATTGGGCGTGACTGCCATTTCCGGCCAATTGAAAACCGAAGGCATAATTCAAGACACCTTGGTCTTTCGCGTTTGGGCCCGTTACACCAATGCCCATACCAAGCTGCGTGCCGGTGAATTTGCGATCCCGGCCAAAGCCAGCATCGCTGAAATCTTGGACATCTTGGAAAGTGGCAAGACGGTGGTGCGAAAGCTGACCATTGCCGAAGGCCTGACCGTTACGCAAGCCCTGCTGACTGTTCAAGACGCCAAAGGCCTGACGGGTGGAATTTCGTTGATCCCCGAAGAAGGCTGGATGCTGCCCGAAACCTATCACTATTCCTGGGGCGATAGGCGCGACGACCTGATTGCGCGCATGGCTGACGATATGGGGGATGTGCTGGCTCAACTGTGGGATGAGCGTCCACACGGTTTCATTCTCAAAGACATTAAGTCCATCTTGGTCCTTGCGTCTATTGTTGAAAAAGAAACCGGCGTGGCGGCCGAGCGTCCGATGATCGCAGGCGTGTTTCTGAACCGTTTGAAAAAGGGCATGCGGCTGCAATCGGACCCGACGGTGGTCTATGCGCTCACCGACGGTGGCGGGGCGCTGGGGCGGGCCTTAACGCGCCAGGACTGGAAAGTCGACAGCCCCTATAACACATACAAGATCAAGGGCCTGCCGCCCGCCCCCATCGCCAATCCGGGACGTGCGTCGTTGGCTGCCGTGATCCATCCTGCGGACACGGACGCCTTGTACTTTGTGGCGGATGGGACGGGCGGACACGTGTTTGCGAAGACCCTCAAAGAACACAATCGCAACGTCGCGAAATGGCGCAAAATCAAACGTCAGCGCGCGCCATAATCACGATGTGATTATGGGCACGGATAGGCCTCGCGCAGCGCACTAAAGACCACATCTCCCAGACTGTATTCCAAGGTGCCTGGATTGTTTTCCATGTACTCCATCACGGTGATCACCAGATCTCCACGGGACGTATCAGGTCCGGTGCAGATGACTTGGCGCATCTCTTCGAACGATTGATAGGTCATGACGGTGTCGTGCACAGCGGCGACGGAGCCCACGCACAAGCCCCAATGTACGTCGTCCTGATCCATGGACGAACACCACCCGCGCAAATCCTCGGCCCCGCTGAAGGCATCGGTGGCCACAGCGGGTGTCGCGAACACCAACCCCAGCGCCAAGAGGTAATGCATTGATGTCTTCATTTCACACCTCCTCACCATGCCTCCAGTATAGCACTGATCAGTCCTTTTTGGGCGCACGGCTCATCAGCCATATGCGCAAGGCTGGGGGGAAGATGCTCGTCAGCCAAGTCAAGAATGCCAAGCGCCTTGGGAAGATGATGGAAAGTTTCTTTTTCTCCAACCCGCGCCGGATGATCTTGGCGGCTTTGGGCGCGTCCATCAATAACGGCATGGGGAAATTGTTTCTGGCCGTGATGCGGCTTTTGACGAAGCCTGGGCAAATCACACTGACCGCGATGCCGTCAGGCTTGAGAGCGCCGTGAAGCGCTTCGCCATAGGCTTTGACGGCAACTTTTGTGGCGGAATAGGCGGGTGCGCCCGGAAGGCCCATAAAGCCCGCCAAGGAACTCACCAACGCGATTTGGCCGTGTCCACGGTTCTTCATGGGTTCGATGGCGGGCCATATGGTGTTGAGCACACCACCCACGTTGACGTCGAAAATCAAGCGGGCTTGTTCTTCGCTTTCGCCAAGGCCTCCACTGCCTGCAGACACCCCAGCGTTCGCGATGACCAGGTCAAGCGGGTGCGTCTGATCGACGTGTGCGATCAGCTCCGCCATTTTTTCTCGCTCTGTTACGTCTACCCTATGGGCCATGACGTTTGCGCCTAAGGCTCGGCAATCTTCGGCGACTTGCTCAAGGCGGGCTTTGTCGCGACCCGTGAGTGTGAGGTGAACCCCGTCAGCCGCGTAACTGTTCGCCAACGCTTCGCCGATGCCGCTGCTGGCCCCTGTGATGAGTATGGATTGAGGATGCTTCATGTCCCTATCCTGCACGACTTTGGGGCAAATGATAAGCCCGCCTTGTTGACGGTGCTTGGGGGCTGTATAACAAAATACACTTGAGACAAAGGGGATCGAAGTGAGCATTTCATCCATGACGGGCTTCGCCCGGGCTGAGGGTGCGACGGATTTATGCACCTGGGGCTGGGAAGCCAAAAGCGTCAACGGCAAAGGTTTGGACATACGCTTGCGCTATCCGCGCGGCTTCGATTTCATCGACGCCTCAACGCGGGAGCGTGTGACCAAGCGCTTTAAGCGGGGCAATGTGTCGCTGAATCTCGACATCAATTGGACCAAGTCTCAGGCCACCGTGAGTTTGAACGAGGATGTCTTGGCGCAAGTTCTTGAAGCGGCAACGGCCATCCAAGATAAAGTGCCGAATGCCCAACCGCCTTCCGTTGACGGTATTTTGGCCTTGCGCGGTGTTTTGGAACAATCCGACGACGAATTCAGTGCGGAAGATGCGCAAGCCCTGGAAGTGGATCTGCTCATGGGGCTGGATCAGCTGTTAGATCAACTGTCCGAAGGCCGTGACGCGGAAGGCGCGCGCATGGGCGGCGTTTTGCATGATCAACTGGCCGTGATCGAAAGCTTGAGTGAAGAAGCCGCCAACCTCGCCGCCATGCAACCCGAAGCCATTCGCCAGCGTCTGGTCGATCAGGTGGCACAGTTGGTGGAAGACGTGGATACCCTGGACCCGGATCGTTTGGCCCAAGAAGCGGCCATCGTCATGACCAAGGCGGATGTGCGCGAAGAGTTGGACCGTCTCAGCGCGCATATCGCGGCCGCTCGCGACTTGCTGGCCGAGGACGAGCCCGTCGGTCGGCGTTTGGACTTTTTGTGCCAAGAGTTCAACCGCGAAGCAAACACTTTGTGTTCGAAATCTTCCGACACGGAACTCACCCGCGTTGGCCTTGAATTGAAGGCCGTGATCGAACAGTTTCGCGAACAAGTTCAAAACATCGAATAAACCTTTTATCTATATCATCATATGATAAACTCCGCATATGTGGGGAGCGATTAAAATTCCAATCTATGCACTGGTGTGCATGTATGTGCTTATGACGGATGTTCGTGCAGAGCCTCCGTTCGAGTTGGCGTTTCAAAAGCACAATGCCGTGATGTTGCTGATTGATCCGAAAAGCGGGCGGATCGAGCGGGCGAACGCTGCCGCGGCGCGGTTTTATGGCTATCCGAAGTCCCAGCTCGAGGACATGAGCATCCAAGACATCAACCAGCTTACGGCTCAGCAAGTTGGCGAAGAACGCCAGCTGGCGGCAGAGCAGGGACGGAACTTTTTCATCTTTCGGCACAAGCTTGCGGACGGTGATATCCGTACCGTCGAAGTCCATTCCATGCCGTTGAATTTCGACGGCAAGGTCTTGCTGCATTCCGTGATCCATGACATTTCCAAGCAACGCGCCCTTCAGGACGATTTGTGGCATTACCAAACGCGCTTGGAAGACATGGTGGCGGAACAAACTGAAAAGATCCGCGAAAACAGCAAGACGATTATCCTCATCTTAGCCGCGAGCGGTGCGGGTTTAGCGTTGTTGGTGGTGATGCTGTTTTTGTCCTTGTCCCGTCACAAAGAAGACGCCAAACGCATTCGATCGAACCGGGAACATTATCGGCGTATGGTGAACGGACTGGAATCACATTTTTTGTATGCCCACGATGTTGATGGTGTTTTCACGTATGTCAGCCCCTCAATCACGCCGATTTTGGGCTACAGCCCAGAAGATTTCTTAACCCGTTTTGACACGTATGTTACGGACGCTCCACTTAACGACCGTGTGGCATATCATACGAAGATGAGTATACGCGGTGAGCAACAGCCCGCCTATCAAGTTGAAATTTTGCACAAAAACGGATCCAAACGAACATTGGAAGTTTTGGAACGCCCGGTCTTTGACGAAACGCAAAATGTCATTGCTGTGGAAGGCATCGCTCAAGACATTACCGAACGGCTGCGCATGGAAAGCGAGATGCAACGCGCCTTGGATGCGGCGCGTTATGCCAATCAAGCGAAGTCCGAGTTTTTGGCGAACATGAGCCACGAGCTCCGCACACCATTGAATTCCATCATCGGGTTTTCGGAAATGATGGGCTACGAAATCAAAGGGCCGCTGCCCCCTGAATATCAAGAATATTCATCGCTCATCACCAACAGCGGTCGCTTGTTGCTGGAAACCGTGAACGGTATTTTGGATTTGGCGAAGATTGAGGCCGGCAAGTTCGAACTCTATAAGGACTTGGTCTATATGGGTGAAATCGTTGATGACGTCTTGGATCTGCTTGAGATTCAAGCTCAAGGTCGCGGCATTAAGTTGATCAACGAAACGCAAGAGCTGCATCAGATGGTCATTGATCAGACGCGCATCAAACAGCTTTTGATCAATGTGGTCGGCAATGCCATCAAGTTTACAGAAAAAGGTAGCGTGACAGTGTTCAACCGGTGCAATGCGGGTGGGCACAATTTGGTTATTCGTGACACCGGCATCGGTATGTCTCAAGAACAAATCGAAATTGCACTCAAACCGTTTCGACAAGTTCATGGTTCATCGTTGGCCCGGCGCTACCAGGGTACTGGGCTGGGCCTGTCCTTGAGCCACCAAATCATGGACTTGCACGGTGGTGAGTTGATTGTGTCGAGCACACCTGGTGAGGGGACGGACGTCACCCTGCATTTCCCCCCAGAAGCTGGCGTAGAGCCACTTCACTAGGTCCTGAGCCGAGCTCTTTTTTAACACGCCCTTATGGGAATTGGGTAAAATAGCAGCCGAATCGTTTTACCAGTTCCAGAAGTGAAGAGTTGAAACCTTGAGCGATCCGCAAAATATCAAACGCCGTGGCCTGATGTTGGTGTTATCGTCACCGTCGGGTGCAGGAAAGAGCACGATTTCACGTGCTTTGTTGGAACGCGAGCCCGAACTCACCATGTCGGTGTCTGCAACGACCCGCCCACCACGCCCGGGCGAAGAAGACGGCAAGGATTACTACTTCCTGGACAAAGACAAGTTCCACACCATGGTGGAAAATGACGAGTTTCTCGAACACGCCACTGTTTTCGACAATTCTTACGGTACACCGCGTGGCCCGGTCGAGGCTTCACTCAGCAGTGGTCGTGACGTGCTGTTCGATGTGGACTGGCAGGGCACGCAGCAGCTTCACGGTAGGGCGCGCAACGACTTGGTGCGCATCTTCATTCTGCCGCCGTCCCAAGAAGAGCTGGAACGCCGCCTGCGTACCCGCGCTCAAGACCCCGAAGACGTGATCAAAAAACGCATGTCAAAGGCCGCAGATGAAATGAAGCACTACGAAGAGTACGACTATATTGTCGTCAATGTGGATGTGGAAGAAAGTGTGAGCCAAGTGCAGGCGATCTTGACCGCAGAACGCTTGAAGAAGGATCGTCGCGAAGGGCTCTATGATTTTGTCCGGGAGCTCTGCGGTAAAGGCATGGACACCTGATTTTCCCTGCGTTTGGGCACGAGCGTGTAGGTTCCGTCTTCTTGTTCAGTGACTTCAACGTTTTCGACTTCGGGGTATAACTCCATCTTGGCGACAAGATGGCAGACGTCCTCTTTGGGAACGTCGATACGCGGCCATGGAAATGTCATTATGAACGCCAATTCCCTTTTCCAAGAATGAGTTCCCTCAACACAGATTTTTCAGCGATGGGTATGGCAAAGCTTTTGCGTTTGGCAAAACAATAAAAACGCAAAAGGGGCCTTGCTGGCCGCCAATTCATTTCCATTTTTAACGGAGTATATAAGTATGAATACAGTTGATTCTGCCAATATTCATGCAGCCAAGTGTAGCGTGCGGTTGTGATTTGTTCAGGTGATGAGGCTATAGACTGTCCTTGGTGTTCAGCGCATGGGCCAGTACACCAAACTCTTCCACCCCAAGTTCTTCAGCGCGCGCTGTTTCAAGGATGCCGGTGCTCTTCAGGTTCAGGCCTAATGATTTTAAACTTTGGCGCAGCATTTTGCGCCTTTGACCAAAGGCCGCCGCTGTGACGCTTTCCATAGCTTTCCAATCAACGTCAACCAATGGCTTGTCGCGTGGCGTGAGGGTAACCACCGTTGACTGGATTTTGGGCGGCGGTGTAAAGGCGCGCTTGTCGATGTTGAATTCGAGCCGCACGTGACAGAGCCATTGGCTCATGATCGAAAGTCGCCCATAGGCTTTTGTCCGTGGTTGAGCCGTAATGCGGTCGGCCACTTCGGATTGGAACATCAAAGTCAGGCCTTCAAATGCGTCCGGATCGTCATGGATGCGTTTCAGCCAGCCGATCAACAGCGGTGTGGCGATGTTGTAAGGCAGGTTGGACATGACCCGCCGTGGTGCGGGGGCAAGGGCTTCGAAGTCTTGTTCCAAGGCATCGCCACAGACCACATGGAAACGATCTGGATAGGCTGGTGCGAGGTAGGTATTCAGCGCATCAATGCAGCGCTCATCTCGTTCTATGGCCACCAACTTTTTGGCGCCGGCCGCCAATATTGCGCGGGTCAAACCACCCGGTCCTGGACCCACTTCGATCACAGTTGTGTTTGACAGGTCCCCGGCCGTCCGTGCGATCCGCGATGTCAGGTTTAAATCCAACAAGAAGTTTTGACCCAACTGCTTTTTTGCGGCCAGTTCATGTTCGGCAATGATGTCGCGAAGGGGGGGAAGGGCATCTATGGTCTCTTTGGCCATGTCAGTCCTCCCCAAGCGCGCGGGCGGTGGCCATATCGTCGGCCATCTTCATCGCCGCCATCAAGCTTTCAGGGGAGGCTTTTCCATGCCCCGCAATGTCGAAGGCGGTGCCGTGATCGGGCGAGGTTCGCACAAAGGGGAGGCCGAGTGTGGTGTTGACGCCGCGTTCAAAATCCAGGGTTTTGAGCGGGATCAAGCCTTGGTCGTGGTACATGCACAGCGCGGCATCAAAGGTCGGCAGCGCCTTGGCTGTGAACATGGTGTCGGGCGGGAAGGGGCCCATCGCGTTGATGCCTTGCGCTTGAAGGGTCTTGACGGCTGGAGTGATGATCTCGATTTCTTCACGGCCCATGGCGCCACCTTCGCCCGCATGCGGGTTGAGGCCCGCAACGGCGATGGTGGGGTTCTGAATACCGAAATCGCGTTTTAAAGCATCATGCGTGATGCGCGCCACTTCGCAAATTTTATCGCCATCCAACTGCTGGACCGCCTCCAAAATGGAAACGTGAACCGTTGCCAAGACCACACGTAAATGATCACACGCCAGCATCATCACGGGTGGGGTTGAAAGCCCACCGAGATGGGCCAGAAACTCGGTATGACCGGGGAAGGTGAAGCCCGCATCGTAGAGCGGTTCCTTGGCGATGGGATTGGTGACCACGGCGCTGGCCTCGCCCCTGAGAACCAGCTCAACGGCGCGTTCAATCGATCCGATGGTCATCTTCGCATTTTCGGGGGATGGCGTGCCAAGGACGGGGGGAACGGCCAAGGGGAGGCTGATCACCGGCAAGGCGGTGTCGAAATGCAGTTCGGCCTCCGTCGGTGTCTCAACACGTCGGATGGGGACGTCTAGGTTCAACAGCTTGGCCAGTGAGATGAGCCGTCCCGGGTCATCCAAAACAAAAAAAGGCGCCAGCTTTTGGGAGCTGCGCGCCAGCCAGGCCTTCAAGGTGATCTCGCCCCCGACACCCGCCGGGTCACCCATCGTCACAGCGAGCGGCTGTTTGTTCATAAGCGCACATCCACAAAGGCATCGCGACGCAAATCGCGCAGGGTGCGTTGTGCTGTGACTTCGATGCGTTCGCGTTTGAGACGAAGACGAATGTCTTTGCGGACCTTTTCCATGTTGGCACCTTCGTCGACGCGTTCGCAGACCATCATCACGGCCCAGCCACCGCCCGTTTCGATGGGCTGGGTTTTTTGTCCCGGCTTTAAGTTCGACAAAGCCGTTTTGAAATTCGCAGGAAGGGTGGAAAATTTCATCTCACCAAGAGAGCCCGACATCAGTGATCCTGAACGCACCCCGGCATCGTTCATTTGCTGGCACGTGGTCATCGAGCGGGTCGTCGCACTGAGCTGTGCTTTGATCTGCTGAAGTTGCTGGGGCGGTGTGCCTTTCACGACTGGCACATGGTATTGCGACAGTTTTAACATCGCGTCACGGGTTGAGAGCCCTGGGCTGGCGCGGACCTTTCGCACCATGATTAAGTAATATCCATCGGGCAAACGTACCGGCTTACTTACGCGGCCGGGGGGGATTTCGGGAATTATCTTTTGTAAATCCGGATCTAGGTTGGCGTATTGCACCCACCCCAGATCGCCCGAGAGAGCTGCGGAGGGCGCTTGAGACACGTTACGTGCCAGATCCGAAAAACTGGCACCTTGCTGGAGTTGGAGCATCAGGCGTTGCGCCAAGTCCCGCATTTCGCTATCGGGGCTTTGGGCGTCTACAGGCAGAAAAATTTCCGCCAATAAATACTCGGGCTTTCCGGCACTGTTTTGGATGCGTTGGATTTCGTCCTTGATTTCTTCATCACCGATGGTGATGGAGCGCGAAAGTTTGCGCAGGACGTATTGATTCCACACCAGCTGGGATTCCAGTTTTGTGCGCAAAGAGCTGATGTGAGAGCCGATACTGATGAGATGTTGGGCAAGCTGGTCTGAAGAGATTTTGTTGCGCCCGGCGATCTCGGCGACTGCGGCCTCAATACTGGCTTCAGTGACCTTGATCCCTGCCTTTGCAGCGACTTGCAGCTTTAACTTTTCGTCGATCAATCCACGCAAAACTTGCAGAGCAAGCTTGTTGCGGGCCTGCGCGGTGTTGGGGATTTTCGTGGATTCCAACACCAAGGCAATCCGTGAATTTAAGTCGAGAACGGAAATCGCTTCATCATTGACGACGGCGGCAATCCCTAAACCGCCCTGGGCTGGGGATTGCTGTGGTGTCAAAAACATCACTGAAAACGCCAAAAGGAACACAAAGTGCAAACCAGTACGGAGCCCAAACGGGTTGGAAAGCTCGCCGATTTGTATGCGTCTTATGTACATTTTTACCCTTACTTCGTCTAAGCCGCCGACACAAACAATCATATGACGGATGCTTGTTGAGGCAATAACTTTTGCTTAAAAGCCCGGAGAGACATCAGTGCGGACCTCGCCCAAGGTCTTGAAGACCACGCGGAACATGATTGAGTCTGTTGGTTTAATTTCGCGATCTTGATAGTATGTGCGTTGCAACGTCGTGTCGAAGGTCAAACACTCATCTTCATAGGTAAAGCCCAAGGTGTTGGACCGGGGGCCACCATCGTCGGTTAAGTCGCGTACCCCAGCAAGTCGGCCTTTCCAAAATTCCGATAGCTCTTGGGTCAAGTTGTAGCTAATTTCTTGTCGTCCGGAAAACTCACTGTCATCGTGACGGTCGAACATGGAATAGTTGACATCGTAATTGAAGCCGCTGACCTGGCCATTGAGGCCGATTTCATTGCGGTGGAATTCCAATGATGAGCGGTCCATGCGGGTGCGATAGAGAAGGCTGAGATGATCCCCCGGAGACACTTCGAGACGGCCGACCAAATCGGAGAAATTGTCTTCGAGGCCTGAATTCGTCGCAAATGTATCGTCTTCAGCAAGACGATAGCTTTGCCCCACCAATACGGAGGTAAAGCCGCCACCATCGCCAACCAGACCCCATTTCATCCCGTAGTTCACCCGCGGACCGCTTTCGACCCGGTCGTAGCCGGTAAAGCGATTGGCGCTAAAGAGGTTGGCATCGTTAAAATCGAAATCCTGACTGTCCTCATTGGACATTTTCCAAGAGTTGCCCCCGTATGGGCTGACCACGAACTGCGCTATGGGTTCGATCACTTCGGTCACACTGTTGGTGCGTTTGGCAAACGGCCAACGCCAATCCATGGACAGTTCCGGATACGCTCTGAGAGCAGAGCCATTGTACGTCGACGAACCGTTGGTCGCGTTAGAACGGTTGGCGGGGGCAGAGAGTTCGCTGGTGTTGAAGAAGTCCAGCCCCATGGTTGCCGAGAGCTTGTAAATATCGCCCTTAGGCGCAATGTGTTGAAGGTTCCAGCTGGGGCGGATTGTGATGCGGTTACTATCGACGCCTTCTGAACGGGTGATGGAGGACATGTGGACGTCTAGGGTATTGTACGCGCCATACTTGTCCGCTTCGCCTTGATGGGCGTATTCCAGGATTGGCATGACCAGTGGTGTGGTCTTTTGATCATCATCTGCACGCAGGCCTTGATAGGTGACGGTTGATAGTGATCCGTAGTTGTTTCCGCGGAAGCCTTCGATGTACGCTTTCGATGTCAATGTGTTGTGCCCGCCAAAACCATAACGACGCATGTAGGTGTCTGTGCTGGAGCCGTTAAGATCCAGCCCCCAGCGCCAGGTGTCATCCAGTTCAAAGCGGGTTTCGGATTCGATGTGCCCATGGGCAGTGCCGTCAGAATCATACGCAACACTCGCGAAGGCATCGATGCTTCCATCCATAAAGCGGTGGCGGTATTCCCCCGCCAGTGCACCTAACTCTTGGGAGGTCATAATCGGTGTGACTGTGAGGTCAGAATGATCGTCCATCACGTAGAAATAAGGCGTGCGGGCGACAAAGCCTAAGTCACTGGAGCCCCCCCAGTTGGGCGTTAAAAAGCCAGATTTCCGTTTAACGCTAGGATCGGGATAGCTCAGATATGGGGTGTAGGCGACGGGAAAACCGAAGACTTCCATCCACGCGTGGCGGTACGTGATGACCTTTTCGGTGCGATCGTGAACGATCTTGACGGCTTTCAATTGCCAGACCAGAGGGCGACCGGGGTCTTCTTTGCATTGTTCACACGGCGAGTAGACGGCCCGTTCCATGGTCATGGTTTCGTCATTGACCAATTGGGCGCGTTGGGCGGCAAAACGCGACTGATCAGCCATGACAGCCATCAAATCTTCGATCACTCCGTTTTTCAGATCGCCGGTGATTTCAAACTTGTCGGCAAATAAGATGTCGCCGGACGGTTGGTGCAAGGCAACATTACCGGTTGCTGTGATGGTGTCGGTGTTTTGGTTGTAGTTGATAGCGTCGGCCAAAAGCGTGCGGTCGTTTTGGTTCACTTCGACATGGCCTGTGGCTATGATAATGCCGAGCTCTTGATCGTGCGACATTTCATCCGCGACAAAGCGGGCTGGCTGCTCTTCTTGGGCCGGGGCCTGTGCCAGCGCAGCGCTCAGAGATACACCGCAATACACAAGGGCGGCGCAAAGCGCAGAGATCAAATATGTGCTTTTAACCAACATCGTGGAATTAACCGTCCTCAAGATGCAACAACATGGCAAGCCCCAGCATTGACGCCACTCCGGATGGCGCCCATGCGGCTAGCGTAACGGGGATGCTGTCCGACAGCCCCAACGCAAAGACCACGTCTGAAAAGAAATACAAAACGAAACCTGTGAACACGCCGGAAGCGATGACGAAAGTGGTGCCACCTCTTCGGGCGTGACGCAACGAAAAAGTTGCCGCAATCAAGACCATTGCACACATTAAAAGCGGGGTCGCTAAGAGCGAATGCCACTGCAGGCGGTGGCGAATGGCGGAAAAGCCAGCCTCTTCCAAAGTGTCGATGAACTCCGACAGCTTCCAAAAAGACATGGTGTCGGGACTGGCGAAGTTATCCTGAATTCGGGTTAGTGTCAGGTCTGTTTCCAGCCAATATTCGGGCAGATGTTCCGGAGGGGCTTCGGGGCTGTTGATCCAGGTGTTTTCCATGCGCCAAAAGCCATCGCCCAAAACCGCGCGTTCCGCATCAACCCGTCCGATGAAGGTGTCTTGGCCTTGAAACAGATAGGTGATGGTGTTTTGCAACTCGACGCTTTCAGCTTTTTGCAACAGGTTTGCAGCGTGGATGACGGCATGCCCCTCAGCCGTGCCTTGACGCAACCACAGCCCATTTTTTGAAATGGCCAAGATGGAACGCTGCCCTTTGAGATACATGCCTTCCATGGCCTGAAAACGCGCCAATGTGGCTGATGATAGGGGGTTGAAGGCGCCAACCTTAAAGGCCCCCAGCAGGGTGGCTAAAATCAGCGCGGGCAGCAAGAACTGCCAAGCCGAAATCCCGGCGGCGCGGGTCACGGCCAGCTCTTGACTGCGCGAAAGACGCCAAAAAGCCAGCATACCGCCGAACAAGGCGGCAAAGGGGAACAACAGTTGGCCCATATGCGGAAGTTTGAGCAGCGCCATCTGGACCACGATCCAAAACGTTACATCTGGCTTAGACGAGGCACGGCGCAGCAGCTCAATGGTGTCGAGCAACAAGATCAGAACCATGAGGCCCAAGAAAAACGCGAGAAAACTCAGCAAGAAGTTGCGGCCGATATAGATGGACAGAGTTCTGGAAAGTAACATCAGATCTCCTCCCCTAAGCCGCTTGGCCGCTGTGCGGCGGCGCGGGCTGGCGTTTGTTTATCAACCCGGTGAACTTGCCCGGTGTGAGCAGGACAATCATGCCCACTGCAACGGGGAGGAGGGCGACGGCATAAATCGTCCCATAGAGCGCTTCGTTCTTGGCCGCAGCATTGATGACGGCCAGCATAGAACCTTGGTAAACTGCAGCCAGCACAACGGCGACAAAGACGCGCCGGCCTTCGCCGCGCCGGGTAAACGCGCCGGAAATGAGCACGCTGAGCGCGATCATAACAAACCCCAAAGCGCTCAACGGAAGCGCTAAGCGGCGGTGAATTTCGACCTTGTACTTGCCGATGGAGCGCAAATCCAAGCCCGTGGTGTCCAGGTCATGAAGTTCCGCCAAGGTCCGCTCGCGGGGCTCCCTGTGGCGCACGTTGCCCTCTTCCGTCGGTGGATCCAAGTCCAACACGGACTGGTCAAAGTACAAAATCGTCAGCTGCTTGGATTCATTGGTGAATTCTTGGCGCGAGCCGTTGAACATCAACACCCGCCCCCCGTCTTCGTTTTCGACCAAGGCGCCGCGTTCCGCAAGCCAGGTTTCAGATTTGAAATTATCGCGTTCAATATGGGCCATGATGCCCAGCAATTGGCCGTCATCGGTGCGCTCGCGCACATAAACCGTGACACCTCTGGAGATGTCGTTAAACGTGCCTTCTTTCAGCAAAATGTGTGAAAAATTGTAGCGCGCATCCCATTTTAGCGAGCGAAATTCCGCATAGGATGTCGGCACGATGTAGATCGATAACAGATAGCCGATCCCAACCATGATCATGCCGAGGATGATCGCAGGCTTAGCCAACGCCAGTTGGCCGAGGCCTGCGGAGCGCATAACCACCAGTTCGCGGTCCATAATCATGCGGTGATAGCTGAACGTGGTGATGGCAAATAAGCTGACGGGCAGAATGATGGTGAGGAAGTTCGGCATCATCAGGCCGGTCAAGTACACGAATGTGCTGGCAGACAAGCCCGAGTTGACAATCAAATTCACAAAGCGCAAAGACTGGGTCAGCCACACCACGCAGGCCAGTGCCGACGCCACCAGCGTCATGCCCACAAACAGCTGCCAAAACATGTAACGGGTTAGACCGTTCATCAACTCTGGAAGTCCCCAAAAAGCACCAGCGCACCGTCAAATATTAACGGTATATTAAACCAGCGCGCAAAGTGCGGGAAAATTGCGGCAAAATCAAGGAAAAGTCGGACGTTCCGTCACGATTTCGGTGGCAAAACTTTGCCAGGATTCAAATGGTTGTGCGGATCGAGGGCTTGTTTGAGAGTCCGCATCAAATCCAATTCCACATCCGATTTCAAACGCGCCATTTCATCCGTTTTGAGCTGTCCGATGCCGTGCTCAGCGGAAAAGCTGCCGTTCATTTCAGCAATGAGGTCGTGGACCTTTGCATTGGTGGCATGCCAAAGGCCCAAAAACGCTTGTTTATCAGCGTCTTCAGGCTGAGTGAGGTTGAAGTGGATGTTGCCGTCGCCCAAGTGCCCGAAAGTCACGGGGCGTACGCCGGGGATCAGGGAACTGACCAAGTCTGTGGCCTTGGCAATCATTTCCGCCGTGCGTGAGACGGGGACAGAGACGTCATGCTTGATCGAACCACCTTCATACTTTTGCGCTTCTGGGATTGATTCTCGGATTTTCCAGAGCCCATCGGCCTGGGCCTCGCTTTGGGCGATGACGGCATCTTCAATGGTTGCAGCCTCAAAGGCGTCGCTCAGCAAGGCTTCCATCACCTGGGTCAGCTCGGCATCGGCGTTGGTGGAGCCCAATTCCAACAAAACATAACAATAGTGCTCTTTTTCCAATGGGTTGGAGGCTCCGTCGATGTGGCGTTCGACCAATTCCATAGAAAAACCGTTGAGCGCCTCGCAGGCCATCAATACGTCACCGGCGCGCTTTTGCGCCAGATGTAACAAGGTTTGGGCTTTGTCAAAGGACGCACAGCCCGCCAAGGCCACGGCCTTTTGCTGGAGCTTGGGATACAAGCGCAAGACCGCTTTGGTGATGATGCCCAAAGTGCCTTCCGAGCCCAAAAACAGCTCTTTGAGCTCATATCCGGTATTGTTTTTTCGCAGACTGCGTAGCCCATCCCAGACGCGCCCGTCGGCCAACACGACCTCCAGACCCAGCACCAATTGCCGGGCATTGCCATAGCGCACCACATGCACGCCACCGGCGTTGGTGGACAGGTTTCCACCGATCTGGCAGCTGCCTTCGGCGGCGAGGCTGAGGGGGAAGTAGGTGTCCGCGTCGGCTGCGGCGTCTTGCACGTTGGCCAAAATCGCACCGGCTTCTACCGTCATGGTGAGGTTGACGGGATCGACGTCCAAAATGGCGTTGAGGCGAGACATGTCAATCAAAACCGCACCGTCGGGAATGCCGCCGCCCACCAGCCCGGTGTTGCCGCCGTGAACCACAACGGGGACGTTGTGTTTCGCGCAAATCCGAACAATATCAGAGATATCTTGGGTGCTGCGTGGCTTTGTTAACGCAGGCGAGGTGCCCGTGTACAGCCCGCGTTGCTCGGTCAAGTGCCCGGCCAAATCTGCGGCGTCCGTGATGACAGACGTCTCCCCCAAAAGGGCGATCAGATCAGTGATAAGGCCGGACGCAGACATGGGCTAAATCTCGATATTCCCAATCGGGTCGTGGTATTTGGGCGGGGCGTTGGGGCTTTCGCCTTCTTTAGGCGCGGCTGCACGTTCTAAGCGGTCGTTGATGGCGCGGCCCAGGCCAACGTTCGGGATGGGGACCACGGCGATGCCGCGAATGCCCGGCATATCGAGTGCGCGCATCATGGTGAACAGGTTCGCCGCAGCTTCCTTCAAATCGCCCGCTTTGGACAGATTCAAACACGCGCGCTTGGGCATGTCGGGGCCAAATGTCAGCAGGCTTTCGCCGCGCTGGCGGTCCTCGGGGGCGACATTGATGCGGATGGGAATGGACGGTGCATAGTGGTTTTTCAATTGCCCCGGCGCTTTGACATCACCGGATACATCCGTTTTCACAGGCCCGGCCACGGCTTCGATGTCTTCGACAGACACACCGCCCGGACGCAACAACACAGGCGCGTCACCGGTGACATCAACAATGGTGCTTTCTACGCCAACTGGGCAGGCGCCGCCGTCGATGACCATGTTGAGGCCTTCGCCGTCTTTGAATTGCATCAGAACATGGATGGCTTGGCTGGGGCTGATGTAGCCCGATTTATTGGCGCTTGGCGCGGCGATGGGTACGCCTGCCGCCGCGATAATGGATTGGGCCACCGGATGGGCCGGGACGCGCACGGCGACGGTGTCGAGGCCCGCCGTCGTGGTCAGAGACAGCTCGCTGTCGTCTTTGCGCTTCATCACCAAAGTCAAAGCACCCGGCCAAAACGCATGGGCCAGTTTTTGTGCGAGATCGTTGAACTCAACGTATTGGGCGGCTTGGAACTCGTCTTTGACATGGATGATCAAAGGATTGAATGTCGGGCGGTTTTTGATGTCAAAAATGCCTGCGACGGCGCGGTCATTGGTGGCGTCTGCGCCTAAGCCATACACGGTTTCGGTGGGGAAGGCGATAAGCCCGCCCGCGCGCAAAACTTCGCCAGCTTCAAGGGCGGCTTCGTCGGAGGCATCGACAACTTTGAAATCCGGGAGCTCGGTCACAGTCATGTTCCGTTTCGCAATTCTCTAATATTCAACTGGGGTTTTACGCAAAAACGCTGGGCGCGTCCAGTCGGGGCGTTACAAAGGAGGCTGAAAACGAAATATGGGGAGTGCAAAAGGAAACCGCCAGACACAACGTCCTGACGGTTCCTTAACTTATCTCTGCGTTTGGCGCGGGTCGCCCTGAAACGCGCTCTCTCGGGGGATGGTGGCTCTCGCCACTGGCTCCAGCAATGGCCTCTCTGTCACCGTTTCCCTAACTTTTCCCCGGGTGCTGTCTCCTTCGGGTGATGGCCCGTCCTGCAGTCACAGCACAGAGGTGCTGCGGCTCTATCGCGGCGTTGGAAGCACGCTTCCTTAGCCGGCAAAGAAAGTGTGCGCCCAAAGGCTTAGGACAGTCAACGGCGAAGGGCAGGAAGATATCCCACTTGACAAGTCAGGTATCCTGAAAGGGGTAGGTTTTGGGAGCTTTTCCGGTCAACTTGACTGACCTAGCTGATGTGCTTAGGAAGCAGCTTCAATTCCCTTAGCGACGAAGTGCGGGTTTTCAAACCCTTCTTTGCCATAGGTCAGCTCGTTGCCGTCCAAATCGCACACACTGCCGCCTGCGGATTTCAACACCGCATGTGCGGCGGCGGTGTCCCATTCCATGGTGCGGCCCAGGCGGGGGTAAATATCGGCCAAACCACGCGCGATCATGCAAAACTTCAAGGAGCTTCCAGCCCCCGTTTCTTCCCGGATTTGGTATTGCGACAGATACTCGTCCGTTTCCGGGGTTTTGTGGCTTTTGGAGACCATGGCAGTCAAGCCTTCGGGCGGGAAGGCACGGCATTGGATTTGCGAAGGTCCGTTGCCCAAATCCGCGAACGCGCCCAAGGGGCTGCCCATAAACACATTGCCGTTGGTGGGCGTGTGCACCACACCGACGACGGGCAGGCCTAAATTAATCAGGGCAATATTGACGGTGAACTCGCCGGTCTTTTTCACGAATTCTTTGGTGCCGTCCAAGGGATCGACCAGCCAAAACGGCCCGCCGTCCAATTCCGGCGCTTCGCCATCGCTGAAGGCTTCTTCGCCGACGATGGGGAAGTCCTCGGTGATCTCTTGGCGGATGGCGCGACTGATGAGACTTTCTGCCAGCTTGTCGGCCTGGGTGACAGGGGACTGGTCGCCTTTGACCTCGACATCGAAATCGGTGTTGTAGATGGTCATGATTTCCTGGCCCGCGCGAACGGCGATCATGTGCAAGGAATCAAGCAAGGAAAAGGGGATGTTGAGGGTCATGTCAGGGCCTCTGTTCAGGGGACGGCGGTCACGAGGTTAAGCTATAAGGCCCAGCGTCTTTGAGTTCAATGATTTCCGTGCGTCGGAATGTCTGGCCAATCGGCGCCGGTCTCCGCAGCGATGAAACGCCAGCCCTGAAATGTGTCCGACCAATGATCAGCACCCATTCCGGCTTTGTTTTTCAGATGCGTCAGGAATTGTTTGGCATCGGGGAGCTGCTTCCACACAGAGGGCAGAAATAACGCGCGCCGCCCTCGGTCTTCGATGATCAAGCCATCCGTGCCGACATTGAGCTTGGTAATCAGGTCGTCTTCGTCGTTGAATAAAAACGGCTCTTGGGAGCTGAGGACGGAAAGATGAATGTCCAAGGCATCGGCCTCTTCAGCTTTTAGCGGGGCAAAGCGGGGGTCTTTGAAGGCGGAGCGGAAAGCATTTTTGGCGACGTCGGTGGCTAAGGGGCGGTGGGCTTCGGGGGATCCGATGCAGCCACGCAAGCGACCGTTTTTGTTTAACGTGACAAAACACGCGCCGGGTTCAGCCATCACAGTCGGCAGTGTGTCTAAAGCAAGGGAAAGTGGTGTGCCATGGGAGAGCCCGTGTTCGACGGAGCCTTTGGCGATTTGCAAGAACACGTCGCCGTGCTCGTCCAAGAGCTCGCGGGTTTTGCGGGCGAACGCGCTTTCGGTTTCAACTGTGTTCACGTTCCCAAAACCCCCATGATCCATAACCGACGACTTGTTTTTTTGTGCCTGCCGTATCGCCTGAATTGCGTAAATCGAGCGTGCGAACCTCAAGCCCCTTGCGTTTCGCCAATTCCAGCAGGCCTTTGACGGGCATGCGTCCACACGCTTGTTTGTTGCCGATGGCCTGCCAGTCCAGCTGCTCAATGGCTGAGCACGTTTGCTGGTCGAGCGCTTTGGCGCTGTCGTAATCCAGATAGTGGCTGAGATCCGATGAAATCACGATCAAGGTTTCCGGCCCGCCCCAGACGGCGTCCAAAATGTTGGCAACCATAACCGCATCCGCCGCCCCCACGACCATGGGAATAAGCGCAAAGTCGTCCAAAATGGACTGCAAAAACGGGATGTGGACTTCTAGGGAATGTTCGTTCGCATGGGTCGCGTCGAACACGTGAACACCGGGGAGCTCCAAGAGCTGTTCGTCCAAGCTGTGGTCGATGGGCATCGAGCCCAACGGGGTGAGAAACGCATCTGCGCTCGACAACGCAACGCCCTGCACGGCCACACGGTGGCACGGCCCCAAGAGCACAACCCGTTTGACGACACCCTTTAACGGCAGGATGTGCGCGTAAGCATGTGCAGCGACGAGGCCGGAATAAACGTAGCCCGCATGGGGCGCGATCAAGGCCTTGGGTGGGGCGTGCACGTCTTCAGAGGCCTCGGCCAAATAGGACAAGACCTGCTTGGACAGGGTTTTGGCGTCGGCGGGGTAAAACTGACCCGCCACGGCAGGGGGGCGTACGTTTGACATAGCCCCTAGATACTATACGCAAATGGAAGAAACGAAAACCGTTAGGCGCGCAGCAGGCGCAACGTCACACGCAAACCGCCGGCTGGGTTGTTTTCCAGTGACAATTCACCGCCGTGCAGTTCGACCAAGCGTTTGCAAAGCGGCAAGCCAAAACCAGACCCGGTCCGGTTGGCGTCCATCAAGGCTTGACCGTCCGGCAGTTTGAAAATCGAAAAGGTTTCTTCGGTCATGCCGGTGCCGGTGTCTTCGATGATGATCTCGTGGTGTTCCGACGTCGATTGCACCGAAAGGGTGATTGAGCCTGCGCTGGGCGTGTTTTTATAGGCATTGCTGATGAGATTGCGGACAACGGTGTCGATACGCCATTCGTTACCCAAAACTTTGATGCTTTCAAAACCGCTGGCGGACATTTGGATGTTTTCCGATTCAGCCTGCAATCTGAACAGATCCAAATTCCGTTTGATGATGGGGTGCATATCGACAGGGACGTTTTCAGTGTCGAGATCTCCCGATTGCAGCACGGACCATTGTTGCAAGTTGTCCAAAACCCCCATCGCGGTGTCGATGCCGAACGAAATCATGTGGCCGTATTGGCTTAGCTCTTTGGGGGTGATAGCCTCGGGATTAAGGGCGATTTTGTCGCCGTAATTGCGAATGGCGTAGATCGGGTTCTTCAAGTCGTGTCCGATGATCGACAGCAGCATTTCCTTGTGCTGGTTGGCCTGGGTCAACTGACATTCTTTTTGGCGCAGGCGCCTGTTCATGGTCGTCTGGTACGCCAAAGCGACAAGACCAGCGGCCAAGGTCAGGACGCCGACGATGAACGCATCCCAAAACCATGAGGGCAATGCGTTCGGCTTGGCTTCGAACAATAATCCAGAAATATCGAAGTCTTGGGAAATCAGGCCCAGTTCTTTGTATGTGTTGGCGATCGCTGTCCAGCGTGCTGGCGTCATGTATCCAACTTCGACGATGTCGGGCAAAATCAGGTCTCGAGTGCGCCCGGCCTCATAGGCTAGGTGTTCACGATCCTTGATAGTGGGATAGGTTTTGAGGATGTGATCAATGGTCTTATCCATATTGTTGAGCGCATATGTCCAGCCTTTCTTTGAGGCTTCCCAGAATGCTTTGACCTGTTCGGGGTGGTCGGTGACCATGTGCTCGGTGGTAAACAGATTGTCGCCATAAAAATCGATGCCGCTGCTGATGGGGCGCAGCAACAGGTAGTCCTCGCGGACTTGCTCCATGATGTAGGGCTCGTCCGTGGTATAAACGGACATGCCGTCAACGCGCTCATCCAAAAGCTGGCCGACGTTAAACGTATGTTCAACGATGTTAAGGTTATGGGTGTCGATCCCTTCTGTGGCGAAGGCTGCCATCAGCTCTGCGGAGTGGGGCTCGATCATCAAGGTTGAAGAGGCCAGTTGATGGATGTTGGTGATGCCGGAATCCATGCGCACCATGACGGCCAAAGGGGAGTGCTGGAAAATGGTTCCCAACACCACAACGGGGTGGCCTTGGTCTCGCATCAATATGAGATCGGATGTGCCGACGCCAAAGTGCGCGCGTTCTTCGATCACTTCATGGATGGGCTCTAGGCCCGGTTTGGCTTCACGGATTTCGACATTCAGTCCGGCGTCAGCATAATAGCCCAGCTCTTTCGCCATATAATATCCGGCGAACTGAAACTGGTGTTTCCATTTGAGCTGCAAAGTCACCTTAGCCGGACCACCGGAAGCGATGTCCAGTGCTTGTGCAGGCGCTGCCATGCCCAAAGCCCAAAAGAGAGCGATGATGAGCAGTTTATTCAAGATTTCGCCCCAACACCGTTGGTGACGGAAGCTCTGTGCGTTCGGGGTCGAGCCTTCTGTCATAACGCGATCATGGTATAATGATTTTCTCAACTTAGATACCGCGAACCCGGCACCTATACTTAGGGATAGGGATGGAAAACTAAAGGATAATACCGTGAGCACTTCGTCAATTCCCGGATCAACCCCCAGTGTATTTCCGGGCGCCGTTTCGGGTCGCTATTGGCGGGCCCTGGATGATGGGCGGGTGCAGTGCGATGTTTGCCCGCGTCAGTGTAAAATCCGTGAAGGACAGCGGGGGCTGTGTTTTGTGCGCGCCGTCGAAAACGGCGAAGTGGTGCTGACCACCTATGGTCGCTCATCCGGGTTTTGCGTGGATCCCATTGAAAAGAAACCGCTGAACCATTTTTTGCCGGGCACGCCGGTTCTGTCGTTCGGCACGGCGGGCTGCAATCTGACGTGTAAGTTCTGCCAAAACTGGCCCGCAAAAACGCACAAAATCCAATAAAATCAATGCTTTAGATGGTGTATACACAGTTTTTGTTCTATGCAGTGTGTGCAATCAATTTGGCAACATTGAAAAAGTCAAAAATATCAGTGCGTTATGATGTTTTTGGGAAGCTGTTTTTCAAAATTAGAAAAGTGTATACACGTCCCCACCCTAAAAACTGTGTATGAGAGCACTTTATATGGCTGTTTTTAGACAAGCATTTATGAGGGAGTTGAGCTTGTGTTATCCATTCATATTTGTGTATCTTGGCGTAAGAATTTCATAAGCACAATGATGGAGAATGGCGGTGTCGGACAGCAAAATCAAAATCAAAATGGGAGCCATTGAAGTAGAGTTTGAAGGAAGTACGGAGTTTCTGAAACAAGAGTTACTTGATCTGGTTGAGGCCGTTTCTAAATTGCATAAAGAAACTCACAATGGTTCTGGCTTGCAAACCGTAGAAACTGGAAATCAACAACAGCTTTCTGATGCGGCAAAACCATCAGACACCATAGTTGGAACAACAAACGAAATAGCTAAAAAACTGGGTGTGAATAATGGGGCGGACTTAATTTTTGCAGCTGCTGCGAAGTTGTTTTTTGTTGATGGTTCAGCAACATTTTCTAACGACGATTTGCGTAGGGAAATGAATTTAGCAACAAGCTTTGTAAACAAGAGTATGAAAAGTAACTTTGCGACGAATCTTAAAAATGCGGCCAAAAATGACAGATTAAAAGAAGTTGGTACTAACACATACTCTCTTCCTGCAAAGGTGGAGGATGAGGTAAGGGTGAAACTTGTATAACGACAAAACACTCAAGCACTATATCCATACGGGTACTTTGTCCCAGAAGGACATTGTCCTCATTGCTCTAGGTGTTGATGAATGCGAGCCTAAAACTATACCTCAAATTAGGAAATTGCTTATCAATGCTGGAAAAAGAGAAGCAGCAAGATGGAATCTTCCAAGCATATTAAGCCGTGCTGATAGGTTAGCAATTAAGACGAGTGATGGTTGGGAACTAACTGAGAATGGTGTTTCTGAGGTGGTGGGACTAGGCGTCCCCATCAAATCTGATGCAGTGACCAAAGTTGCGTCCAAGCTAAGAAAAATTGCAGAAGATCACATTACCTCGGCACAAACTAAATCTTTTGTTCTTGAAGCTATAGCTTGTCATGAAGAAGAACATCATCGAGCTGCCGTCGTTTTGAGTTGGATCGGCGCTGCAAATCTTTTGTATGAGTATGTCTTTGCTAACAAGCTTGCGGAGTTCAATGCTGAAGCAAAACGTAGAAATGCAAAATGGAAAGATGCGAAATCAACTGATGATTTCACCAATATGAAAGAGTATGACTTTCTCCAGGTTGCTCACGCGATTTCGGTCATTGGTAAAAGTGTCAAGACTGAGTTGGAGCAAAGGTTGAAATTTCGGAATGGGTGCGGACATCCGAACTCACTGAAAATATCTGATAGTGCAGTGGCGCATCATATTGAAATTTTGCTTCTAAACGTTTTTGAGCCTTTCGGTGCCAATGTGTCATAGGTGCCTCATCGTACCTAAATATCGGTGTATAATGTCCTTATGGACAACATTGTAAGCACCCAATACTGGAAGCAGTTGGATGACGGGCGGATTGAATGCACGGTATGTCCGCGCCGCTGCAAATTGCACGATGGTCAATTTGGTCTGTGTTCCGTTAGGGGGGCAGCGAACGGTCAAATCTATCTGATGTCCTATGGCGATGCGTCTGGGTTTTGCATTGATCCGATAGAAAAGAAACCTCTAAATCATTTTTTGCCGGGAACGCCGATCCTGTCATTTGGGCAAGTCGGATGTAATCTTACGTGTCGCTTCTGCCAAAATTACACCATCTCAAAAACCAAAAGTTCGGCCCTTCAAGCGGATATGGAATCCCTTCAAAAAGGTCGACACACAGTACATACACAAAATGGGCGCGAATTTGTTCATTTAGAACAAGGGGATATGACTAGCAAGTCCAGCCAAAACTGGGACATCTCTAAGTCACGCCAATTCGATACATTGATGGCCAAAGCTTCCCCAGAACGCATCGCCGAGCGCGCCCTGGAGGCTGGCTGTCGTTCGGTCGCGTTTACCTACAATGACCCCGTGATCTTTTTGGAATACGCTGTCGATACGGCGAAGGCTTGCCACGACCTGGGGTTAAAAACTGTGGCCGTGACAGCGGGCTATATTGGTGGGGACGCCCGGCGGGAATTCTTTTCGCACATGGACGCGGCCAATGTGGACTTGAAGTGCTTTACCGAAGACTTCTACCAAAAACTCTGCACCGCACGTCTCAGCGATGTGTTGGAGACGTTGGTTTATCTCAAGCACGAAACGGACGTCTGGTTCGAGTTGACGACTTTGTTGATCCCTGGGCAAAACGACAGTGATGAAGAGCTAGACGCCATGACCAAATGGGTGGTGGCGGAGCTTGGCCCAGATGTGCCGATGCATTTCACGGCGTTCCATCCCGATTGGAAAATGCGCGATATCGCCCGCACGCCACACGCAACCTTAACGAAGGCACGCGCGATCGCGCTAAAAAATGGTGTTCAGTATGCGTATGTGGGAAATGTGCATGACCTGGCCCAAGAAAGCACGTATTGTCACGCCTGTGGGGAGACGTTGATCGGTCGCGATTGGTATGAGCTGTCCACGTGGAACGTCACTGACACGGGGGACTGCCGCGCATGCGGTACGACTTTGGCGGGGGTGTTCGACGGCCCGCCGGGAACCTGGGGGGCGAAACGTTTGCCCCTTTCGCTATGACCTCAACAAAGACTTACCCCAACATGCCTCAGTTCAATCGCCGCCACCTGATTTTGGCTATTAAGCTGGTGATCTCCGTTGTTTTGGTCGGATGGCTTTTGCATTCCGTCGGGCTCAAGGATGCTGTTCAACGCATGATGACCGTCGATCCCGTGTGGTTCGCTTTGGCCGTCGCGGTCGGCACCGTGCACATGGTGATTGGTACCGTTCGCTGGCAAGCCGTCCTGTTTGCTTTGAACGAAACGCTGCCTTGGGGGCAGATCTTTCGCTTTATGTACATCGGGGGCTTTTTTAACCAAACGCTGCCCTCTTCGGTCGGCGGCGATGCCGTTCGCGGGTATATGGCCTATAAATCCGGGCAATCCGTGCGTGGGGCTGTGAACGGTGTGCTGTTGGACCGGGTGATAACCGTGTTCTCGCTGATTTTCGTGTCGGTGGTTATGACCCTCTTGGGCGCTTCGGACTTAAAGGGGGGCGAGTGGTTCGCGAACGGCGTGTGGCTTGTTTGGGGCTTGGCCTTGGGCGGTGTCGCGGTGCTGATGGTCCTCGACCGGCTCCCCGCACGTTTGTCGCACTTGTCCTTTGTGCGCGTGATGTCGGTTTTTGCCAGCGATACGCGGACATTGTTTTTAAGCGTGCCGCACAACGGTCTGGTTTTGCTGATCGGAGCCGTAGGTCATGCCAATATTTCGGTGTTGATTTTTACGCTGGCCATGGGATTGGGGTTGGATATCACCCTGGCCAATTGTTTGTTGCTGTTCCCGCCCGTCCTCTTGATTCAGACCTTGCCCATTTCCGTAGCGGGGTGGGGGGTGCGTGAAGGCGCTATGGTCGCCATGTTCGCTTTGGTCGGCGTGCCTGCAGAAGGTGTTTTGGCCATGTCCATCTTGTTCGGTTTGGTGCTGATTATTATGAGTTTGCCGGGGCTTTGGTTTTGGTTGGCTGCTGATAAGTATTCCATGAAAGACGCTGAGCAGTTCGCGAAACAATAAGACGACAATCTTCTTTTCTTTGTCGTCTGTCTTGCTAGAGTGTTCGCAATTCTTTTTTTCGCTGCCTATATCCTGGTTAGTGTAATTCCCTTTTGAAGACGGAGCTTAGGTCCTATGAAGATCTCGTTTGCCAATATCGCTGTTCCCAAGGCTGGTGCCATCGTCGTCGGCGTTCTCGAAGGCCGCAAGTTGACGGCCTCAGCCGAAGCCGTAGACAAGGAAACCAAGGGTGCGGTCTCGCGCGCGATCAAGGCAAGCTCGTTCAAGGGCTCGAAGAATCACGCACTCACCGTGATGACGCCCGCAGGCCGCATTCAACGCGTTGTCTGTGTCGGTTTGGGCAAAGCCAAAGACCTAGACAAGCTCGCCCTGCAAAACCTTGGCGGCTACATCGTCAAAACGCTCAAAGCGCATGCCGCCGTTGCCCAAGTTCTGGTCGACGCGGTGGAGGGTTGCGAACTGAAGCCCCACGAAATGGCCGCCGAAGTCGCGTTTGGCGCGCGTCTGGGCTCTTACACCTTCGACAAATACAAAACCAAGAAAAAAGGCCACAGCGACGTCAAGCTCAAAGAGGTCAAGCTCCTGAGCAAAACGTCCGCCAAAGCCAAAGCCCTGTATGAGCCCCAAGACAAGGTCGCCGACGGTGTGTTCATGACCCGCGATTTGGTGTCCGAGCCCGCCAACGTCTTGTATCCCGAAAGCTTGGCTGAACAGACGAAAACACTCGCCAAGCTCGGCATCAAAGTGGAAGTCTTGAGCAAAACGCAGATGAAGCGTCTGGGCATGGGCGCCTTATTGGGCGTGGCCCAGGGCAGTGCCAACGAGCCTAAGCTGGTGGTCATGAATTATGTCGGCAAGCCCAAACGCAAAGGGGCCAAACCCACCAAAGCGGACGCCCCCATCGCGTTCGTCGGCAAGGGTGTGACGTTCGACAGCGGCGGTATTTCCATCAAGCCGTCGGCAGGCATGGAAGACATGAAGTGGGACATGGGTGGCGCAGGTGTCGTCATTGGCCTGATGAAAGCGTTGGCGGGCCGCAAAGCCAAAGTCAACGCCGTTGGTGTTGTCGGCTTGGTCGAAAACATGCCGTCGGGCACGGCGCAACGTCCCGGTGACATCGTGACGTCCATGTCCGGTCAAACCATCGAGGTGTTGAACACCGACGCCGAAGGCCGTTTGGTCTTGGCGGACGCGCTGCACTACACCAATGAACGCTTCAAGCCGCACACCATTATCGATTTGGCGACCTTGACGGGTGCCATCATGGTGGCCTTGGGCACGCACTATGCGGGGCTGTTTTCCAACGATGACGATCTGGCTTGGGATTTGATCAATTCTGGCCGTGAAGTGGGCGAGCGCGTGTGGTCTCTGCCCATCGGTCCGGAGTACGACAAGATGATCAATTCATCGGTCGCCGACATGCAAAACATCGGCGGGCGTTATGGCGGAAGCATCACGGCTGCACAATTCCTCAAGCGTTTTGTCGGGGACACCAAATGGGCTCACTTGGATATCGCGGGCATGACTTGGTCCAAGTCTGGCTCCAACATCGCACCCAAAGGCGGCACTGGCTACGGTGTTCGCCTGTTGGATCAATACGTGAAGCACAAGATCGAAAAAATCGGCTAGTCTTTCAATGACCCAAATCGCCTTCTACCACTTAACACGCTCCCCCCTCGAAGCGGCTTTGCCGAAGTTGTTGGAAAAGACTTTGGAAGCGGGGAAGCGGGCTGTGGTGGTGGCGGGCTCAGTTCAGCGTGTTGAGCATTTGAACGGTGCGCTGTGGACCTATGACGCTGGGGCTTGGTTGGCGCATGGTTCAGCCAAGGACGGGTATGAGAGCGATCAGCCCGTGTGGCTGACCGACAGCGACGACAACCCCAATGAAGCTCAGTTCTTGTTTTTAACGGACGGAGCGGCCCGTGAGGGTTTGGAAAACTATGAGCGCTGTTTCGAGCTGTTCGACGGCGCCAACCCGGACATGGTCAAGCAAGCCCGCGAAAAGTGGAAGGCGTACAAAGACGCCGGACACGAACTGACCTATTGGCAGCAAACCGAACAGGGCGGGTGGTCTAAAAAAGAGACGTGAGGACGAGGTCATGGGTTCATGAACAATCATTGCGCCACAACCGTCCACTGAAGCTCCACAAGCAGACGCATATTGGTGAAGCAGATAAGGTCAGAGTTTGACCCAAGGCGGACATAAGGTGCCGTCCCTCTGCTCGACAGGCCATCACCCTATACAT